>JAGQKQ010000069.1 GCA_020430005.1 Candidatus Omnitrophota bacterium | reverse complement strand
TCTCAAGCTGCTGCCTGTTTCTGTCAATTCAACAACCGCATCTACAAGTCCGTCAGCCACTTTTGCCTCAGTTGCTCCCCAGCTAAATTCCACGTCCGCCTTAACCTTATGCTCTTTCAAGTAAGCCTTGGTGACATTAACAACTTCTGTGGCTATTTTTTTACCGCGTAAATCTTTAACCGTCTTGATAGAAGACTTTTCAGGAACCGCCAGAACCCAGCGCACCTTCACGGAAGATTGCTTGGCATAAACCAGATCCGCCAGAGATTCAACCTTTGAACCGTTTTCTAAAACCCAATCGGCTCCGGTAATCCCGCAATCCAGCGCTTCTTCTTCCACGTACCGCGACATTTCCTGGGCCCGTAATAAAACAGGCTCAATTTCCACATCATCGATAGCCGGAAAATAGGATCGGCTGGATACGTAAATCTTAAAACCGGCCCTTTCAAAGACCTTTATCGTCGCTTCCTGAAGGCTGCCCTTAGGAAGGCCTAATTTTAACTTTTTCATAACAAAATGAATCCCTTCTCGTATCTAATAATCAAGCTATTATAGCCTCGGGACCTTTCAATGTAAAGCAATTTGCCTGCTAAGTTAAGTATATTATTATCTTTAGCGCAATTCAAGGTTAGGCCCGGAAGCCGGAATTTGAAGCCGTTTCGACTAAAATCGCTTGTCAAAGGATTGTTTCACCGCTATAATCAGGGTCTTAAAAACAGGGTTAAAAATCCTGTGTCTGAAGCGGGAATCTCATGAACCCTAATCCCCTTTCAAAAATTAAGAACCTACTATAGCAAATTTCGATAGAGAATCAAGCACTAATTCACGAAGGAGAAGATATGCTCAAGATATTAAGAAAAAAAGGCTTTGCCAAAGTCATGATCTGGATCATTGCCATTGTTATTATTATCTCGTTTGGTTTTATGGCCACGGCCTATTTATTAACCGGGTCCGGCGGTTCAAGCTATGCAGGCCACATTTTCAACACAAAAATTTCCTATATGGATTATGATGCCGCCTACCGTGATACGGTTATAGACGCTATGCTGCAATACGGCAGCCAATTCGGAAAGATCCGCTCCTACTTAAACCTCGATGCCCAAACCTGGGACCGGCTTATCCTGATCCATGATGTGAACAGAAAAAAAATTGCGGCAACGGATGCGGAGGTCGTAGAAACAATTCAGGGCTCCCCCTATTTTCAGCGCGACGGTCAGTTTGATTCACTACTTTATAGAGACACTATGCGCTACTTTTTTAGAATTGAAGATCGGGCCTTTGAAGAAGTTATCCGGGATAAAGTCCGCTTCGCCAAACTCTATGATCAAATCACCGGTGATATCACAGCCACAGAAACGGAAGTCCTGGATGCCTTTCGTAAAAAAAACGAACGTATTCAAGTTAGCTACATTT
The DNA here is from genome assembly GCA_020430005.1 of Candidatus Omnitrophota bacterium. Classification (GTDB taxonomy): domain Bacteria; phylum Omnitrophota; class Gorgyraeia; order Zapsychrales; family Zapsychraceae; genus JAGQKQ01. Next base: position 7,325 of record JAGQKQ010000069.1, on the reverse strand, counting down.
TTATTGCTCCTGAAAAATTTGAAAAAGATGTAACCGTTACCGATGAATTAACTAAAACCTATTTCGAAAACAATCCCGAACAATTTCGTGTACCGCCCAGCATTAATGTGGAATACATCACTCTGGCGTTTCCGCAAGACAGCGCGGTTGAAGCGATAAGCTCCGACGGAGAAGAACCAACTGCATCGAATGAAGATGATCAAGAAGAGCTCAAGGAACCTGTCCGTTCAAAAGCCACCGAAATTTTTGAAGGCCTTTTAATTGATCCGAAGTTTGAAGCCCTTGCCCAAAAAGAACAACTCGAAATTAAAACCAGCGGATTTTTCAGCCAGGCCGAACCCAACTTATCACTGGGATGGCCTTTTGAATCCCTTAACCGTATTTTCTCATTACAAGTCGGAGAAATCTCAGAACCTTTTGAAACATCAGGCGGAATGGTTATTGCCAAAATCAAAGAACGTAAAGATTCCTACATTCCTGAATACAAGGAGATAGCGGCTAAAGTTAAAGAGGCTGTTATAAAAGAGGAATCAAAACGGATTGCCGCTACAAAATCTCAAGAGTATCTGGAACAGTTAAAAACCGAGATGAATAAAACACAACTGGATAATTTTGCAGAGGCGGCCCGTGCCTTAAACATGGAAATTCATCAAACACCGGTATTCACCCAGGGACAATATTTGCCTAAAATTGGTATTGCCAATGAATTCCAAAGTGCGGCGTTTATGTTGACCGAAGATAATAATGTCAGTGACGTTGTTTCTGTTCCAAACGGTTATGCTATTATTCATCTTGACGGCAAGGAACCGGCGGATGAATCTAATTATGAGGAACAGCGTCAGGAAATTGCCGACGCGCTGATTAATGAACGGAAAAACCGTGTGTTCACGGAATACATGACGAACCTCAGGCTGGAAGCTAATCTGGAAGATAATATCAGTCGGTTACGGCAGGAACAGCAGGCCAACCAATTATGATAAACGGGGATACGTACTAGTACGTATCCCCACGACTTACACGCCCCCGAAAACTTCGTCCAAACTTTCGGGAAGACCATGAAGGACATCTAAAACAATCCCTTCTTTGTTAACGAAGAAAAATGAAGGAACTCCGATGAGAGCATACTCATCGGAAAGAGCGGAATCCGTATCAAGAAACACTTCCATATCAATCTTGTTTTTCTTTAAATAACTCTGTACCTGTGTCGCGTTTTCACCGACATCGACGAGAATCAGCTTAACTCCCCTGGCCTCTAAATCCGCCTTCTGCTTATTTAATTCTTTCAATTGTTCGCGACAGTGCGGACACCACGTAGCCCAGTAAAAAATAATCGCATTCTGACCATCCCGAAAATCGGTCATATTTTTTTGCACCCCACTGGTTGTGGTTCTGGTAAAATCCGGAGCTGCCTCTCCAATTAACGGATTTTCCATCATAAAAAACTGCGCATGGGCAGGCTGACTATAAAATAACGCGCCTGTTATAACAGCCGCGGCAAACATTGTTACTATTATTTTTTTCATCGTTTTCCTCCAGAAATATCTTATTGAAGAGAATCTTCAATCCAGTCTAAATAATCTTTGTTCCCGTTATTAATGGGTAACGCGATAATTTCCGGCACATCATAACTGTGTGACCTTTTTATCGCACTCTTTAAATCTTCAAACAAATCAACTTTGGTTTTCAAAACCATTAAACATTCCGAAGCGTGATCAATGGCTCCCTGCCAGCGAAAAAAGGAATTTACACCGTCGATAATATTCGCACAAGCCACCAATTTGGCCTCCAGAAGTGTATGGGCCAGCCGCTCAGCTTCTTCTTTATCACTGACTGTAACTAAAACAACCTGATAAGGTGTCATGGCTTGGATTTTATCATTATCGCCGACAATATTCTACCAGTATTTTTTCCATCTCTGCGATAGGAGAAATATGAAGTCTGTTCAAATGTGCAGACAGAACTCTTAAGGATATTTTCTGTGAGAACGCCTTCAGCGGTTAATTGGCTCTCATTAGCTGCCACTAAATCAAAACATACCTTATTGTTCTTTTGATGCGTATGCCTCGGAAAATAGTCCAGGAATTCCGTGCCGACTTCATAGCATGATCCGCAAATGCAGGGCCCGAACGCAGCCTTAATGTGTCCCGGTGATGCTCCATATACCTCTATCATTTGATGAACAGCATGCCCCATAATATTTTTCTGTGTTCCGCGCCACCCGGCATGAACAACACCAATCACCTTTGTTATGGGATCACATAAAAAGACAGACAAACAATCCGCTGTTCGGACGCAAAGAAGCACATCGGTTTTATTTGTCAAAACACCGTCGGCTTCATAAAATGTCCCGGCCACCATGTCATCATTCACAATAAGAACATCACCACCATGTACCTGCCGGACATTGATAACAGGATATTCTCCGGCATGTTTCTTTAAGAAAGAACGTTGTTCGACACTCAGCCCGCCTTCATAAAAAGAAAAATCGATCTGATGATCCGTAACAAATGTTAAAACTGAGTCAGGAAAGAAAGAATTAAAAGAGAGCATCGTCTTTGATGACTTCAGATTCCAAATCAATGGCATCTTCATCTTCCAACAATGAAACCGTTTTAGTATTTTGTGTGGGAAGCTCCTGAACTTTTTTCAACTTGCGTTCAATTGTACGGGATTTACGGGCGGCTGTTTCAATTTCTTCGCTGGCCTTGCGCAATTTTTCCTGCGTTTTATCAAGGATATCCCCAAACTTGCCAAATTCTTTTTTAACCGTTCCTAAAAGATTCCATACTTCACTAGCCCTTTTTTCAACGGCGATCGTACGGAATCCCATTTGTAAAGAATTAAGAACAGCTGAAATTGTCGTCGGACCGGCCACCGTAACCCGGCATTCTCTTTGCAGAAAATCACTCAACCCGGGACGTCTTAATACTTCCGCATAAAGCCCTTCGGTAGGAAGATAAAGAATAGCGAAGTCTGTTGTGTGCGGCGGGTCGATATATTTTTCCCGGATTTTCTTCGCCTCATCTTTAATACGCCGCTCAATCGCCTTTAGAGAATCTTCAACCAAATTAGCGTCTCCACTTTCCTGGGCTGCCTGCAGACGTTCGTAATCTTCTTTGGGAAACTTCGCATCAATCGGAATATAAACGGTCTGGCTATCCCTCCCAGGAAGTTTAACAGCAAATTCGACCGGGTCCCGGCTTCCTTGTTTAGTCGGAATATTCGTGGCGTATTGATCCGGCGTTAAAACCTGTTCCAATAGATTTCCTAACTGGATTTCTCCCCATGTGCCCCGGGTTTTAACATTGGTAAGAACTTTTTTCAAATCGCCCACACCTGAAGCCAGATTCTGCATTTCTCCAAGACCTTGATGAACCTTTTCCAGCCGTTCACTGACGACTTTAAAGGACTCTCCCAAACGTTTTTCCAAGGTTGAGTGAAGTTTTTCATCAACGGTTTCCCGCATCTTTTCCAATTTTTGACTATTATCTTCCTGGAGAGATTTTAGATTATTCTCGACGACATCACGAACTTTTTCCAGCTTCTGCTCATTCATCTGGGTTAATTTTAAAAGCTGGTCGGTAAATGAACGTAAACTATCGGTTAGTTCCTTACGATTGGCCGTTACCTCTTCACGGATCATATATTCCAGTTTTTCGTGGCCTTTATTTTGGGAAGACTGTCGCAAGGCAATGGTTAGCAGGAAAAAAAGATTCAAAATCGATAAAATAATAAGGGCAAGCAGCATATACTCTCCTTGAAGACACCGTGGAAGATTTAGGTTACGGGTTCTATTTTAACCAAGTTTTGGAGAAATAGCAATGGATAGCTATACACGATTAATGGTGATGCCCGCCCGGACCATGGACATGACCGTGATCCAGCTCCTCTTGGGCCGCATCGCGAACACCGACAATCTCCACATCAAAACATAATGTCTGGCCGGCCAATGGATGATTTAAATCAATTGTCACTTCTTCATTTTCTACCTTAACGACCGTGGCAATACGAACTTCTGTGCCTGAACTTAACTGAAACTGAGCTCCCGGTTTAACGGCATCTTTCTCCGGAAATTGGCTCAAGGGAACCGCTTTAATCAATTCTTCATCCATCATTCCGTAAGCATCTTGTGGGTGGATGGTGACCGATAACTTTTCTCCCGCTTCTTTTCCTTCCAAAGCCGCTTCCAAACCTGCAATAATATTTCTCATACCATGAATATAAGCCAACGGCTCTCCGCCATCAGATGTATCCAGCAAATCCCCCTGTGGATTTTTTAACGTGTAGTGAAACGTCACAACCTTTTTTTCTTCGATTTTCATAATTTACCCTTCCAGTTTCCCTATTGTTAAGAAATACAATTCAGGCTTCATCATACACGACCTTTGGAAAAACGCAACTTAAACGTAAACAGCCAATGGCCTTTCGACCATTGGCTGTTAAATAACCTAAAATTAATAATTTTCTGTCTTATTCTATCGGAACTAACTTAATCGCGTCAGCCACAACATATCCATTAGCATCATCCGACAACGTTACAATAACAGGTCCGGTTGTAAAATCGTACACACCAAGACTGTACCACTGTCCCGCAGGTGATTCTTGCTGGTTCACGGCCGGCGGATGCTGTATACTTCCCATATTGAAGATTTCATATTTCGCATTTGTCGCATGGTTCTTACGTCCGGCCCAGCTGGCAAAAACCTGATATTTCCCTGACTTAACAACAGACAAATCCCATTTCGCCACATCATTTCCGTAACCAGCCGCATTGTAACTGTAATTGCTGCCGATGTATCCTTTATAATATGTTCCTTTAGACCAAAAACCTGTCACACTAAACTCGTCGTCAGCATTATCGACCATTAATTTTTCATTTTCCGGATCAGAACTTTTCATCCAGTCAACTTTTGCAACGGCCGATGATACATAGTCGTAGTACTCTACCTTTATGACATGATGCCCTGGCGTCATCTTTTTAACAACCATATAATGTTGTGTATATCGCTGTCTTTCCCACTTGTTCAAAATAAGTTCTCCATCAATGTATAAACGGATACCGTCATTAACATCGATATCAAACGTGTAGGAGCCATCTTCAAAAAGGAAACGCCCGGTCCACGAAACAGAGAATCGACTTGAACTGACATCAGGATGCGGACGTCCATATCCCCAGTCAAAGTTAATCTTCTCATCGACGCGTTCTACTCTTAAGTCTGTCAAATCTTCGTTGTTATAATAACATCCATTAAAGTTTCCTTCTCCAATAACCTCTTCACATGGAAGATCTTCTTCTAATGGTAGTGTTTTAATTTCTATACTTAATGATTTGGCACTTTCATTATTTTCCGCATCAAAAGCCGAGACCTGATACATATATGTTGTATCCGGTTCTAACGATTGATCTGCATAACTAGTACCTGTTATGGTAGCCACTACACTTCCATTTCTAAAAACTTTGTAACCGGTGACACCCACATTATCAGAAGAAGCTTCCCACGATAATGTTGCCGTCGTTTCTGTAATCGTACCGGCTTGTAGTCCCTGCGGAACGCTTGGTGATGCTATATCAGGCACCTTTAAAGTTGTCACTGATAATGCCGCTGATTTACTGCTTTCATTACCCGCTTCATCAAACGCGGAGACTTGATAACTATAGGTTGTTTCCGGTGACAGTGAAGAGTCACCGAAAGCCGGCGTTTCGACCGTTGCGATATGATCGCCATCACGGAATACTTTGTAGCCTGTGACACCTTCATCATCTGTCGATGCCACCCACGCCAACTCTACCGAGGCTGGTGTGATATTGTCCGCTTCTAATCCTTGCGGGATACTTGGCGGTGTAATATCAGGAGCTTTTAATGTTGTGACCGATATCGCCGATGATTTGGCACTTTCGTTATTGCTGACATCAAACGCGGAAACTTGATAACTGTAGGTTGTTCCCGGTGATAATGAAAAGTCATTAAACAATGGATTCTCTACGGTACCAATCAAAACTCCATCGCGGAATACTTTATAGCCACCAAAACTTTCGTTATCTGTCGAAGGTTCCCAGGTTAATCGTGCAGAAAGCTGCGTAATATTATCCGCTTCTAATCCCTGCGGAATGCTTGGTGGAATTGTGTCGGGCTCTTTCAATGTCGTTACCGACAACGCGGCCGTTTTGTCACTCTCGCTACCTTCCGCATCAAAGGCCGATACTTGATAACTATATGTTGTATTTGCCGCTAACGATGCATCACTAAAACTTGGCGTTTCTACTGTCGCGATATGATCACCGTCACGGAATACTTTGTAGCCTGTTACGGCAATATTATCTGTTGAAGCGATCCATCCTATATCTGCCGTTGTCTGTGTAACATCATCTACTCTTAATCCTTGCGGGACTGCCGGAGCCTCGATATCCACATCCATAACCGCGATGACCATAGAGCCCGCATCCGATAACTCTCCATCACTTACGGAAAGCTCTAATTCATATTCCAGATCGCCCTGGTCAAAACTTGGTGTCCAACTAAATGTCCCTGTTCCATCACCATGATCGATAAATTCTGCCCCAATAGAAGATAACGGCGCACCGCCTTCTAATGTAACCGTTAAGACTAATGGATCGTTATCAGGATCAATAGCTGAAATAATGAAGCTTATAAACTCTCCTTCATGAATAATTTTCTGACTCATATCTTCTAAGACAGGAGCCTCATTAATATCTTCTTCTAAAGTTGTTACTGCTAAGGCAACTGATTTCGCGCTTCCATTATTACTTGTGTCAAACGCGGAAACTTGATAACTGTAAGTTGTTCCCGGTGATAATGAGAAATCATTAAACAATGGATTCTCTACAGTACCGATCAATTCTCCATCACGGAACACCTTATATCCACCAAAACTTTCATTGTCTGTCGAAGGCTCCCAAGTTAACCGTGCGGATGTTTGTGTAATATTATCCGCTGACAATTCCTGCGGAACGCTCGGTGGTGTTGTATCCGGCACTTCTAATGTTGTCACCGAAATTGCCGATGATTTGGCACTTTCGTTACCCGCTTCATCAAACGCGGAGACTTGATAACTGTACGTTGTTTCCGGTGACAATGAGGAATCACTGAAACTTGTTGTTGTCACGGTCGCGATTTGAGTACCATCACGGAATACCTTATAACCGGTCACACCGGTATCATCACTCGATGCCGCCCATGCCATTTCCATTGATGTCTGTGCAATATTGTCCGCTTCCAATCCTTGCGGAATACTTGGCGCTGTTGTATCGGGAACTTTTAATGTTGTGATTGATAAGGCCGATGATTTGGCACTTTCATTACCCA
>JAGQKQ010000068.1 GCA_020430005.1 Candidatus Omnitrophota bacterium | reverse complement strand
GTCGTGGATTCCAAAACACTCTCTGTCGACCCAAGGCCAGGCAAGGGTTCCATAATGCCTTTTTCTCTTAATTCATCTATTATCAAAGACTTACAGTCATCCAGTTCTCCCAAAAACTCCGTTGCCAACTCTCGATATTTTTTTGCCCCTAAAGAATTCGTGTCATAGGCCGTGATAGGTTTTCCGTGGCTTGGCGCCTCGCTAAGCTTCACATTTCTAGGGATAATTGTATTATAGACGCTATCTCGAAAATGCTCCTTAATCTCATTGATAACTTCCGACGTCAGATTAGTACGAAAGTCAGCCATTGTCAACAAAACCCCCTCAATGGTAAGGGCCGGATTCAATGCCTCTCTAATAAGATTTAGCGTATTTAAAAGTTGTGACACGCCTTCCAAGGCATAAAACTCACACTGAATAGGAATAATAATCGAATCGCTAGCTACAAGCGCGTTTAACGTCAAAAGCCCCAGGGATGGTGGTGAGTCTATAAAAATATAGTCATATTTTTCTCTAACAGGCTCTAAGGCCGACCTAAGCCGTGTTTCTCTGGAAAGCGTACCGACCAATTCTATCTCCGCCCCCGTAAGATTAATGTTACATGGAATCAGATCAAGATTTGGGTGTGTATCTGTAATAATGCACTCCTCTACGCCATATCTGTGTAAAAGCAGGTCATAAACGGACTTTTCCAGTTCGTTCTTATTAATCCCAACACCACTGGTCGCATTTCCCTGTGGGTCATTATCGATAATTAATACCTTTTTTCCTTTTTCGGCAAGTGCGGCGGCGAGGTTGACCGTAGTGGTGGTTTTTCCTGTTCCACCTTTTTGATTACATATAGATATAACTTTCGCCATAGTATAGTGAGGAATGTTGTGCGGTTTTCGTCATGTTTCACGTGGAACGATGATGAGACGTTTCACGTGGAACTCTTACTATTATTTTCTTATAAAAAAGAAAAAAAGCAAGCACTTTATTCATCTTCTTTGAAGCTAACCTTAATTTTTGCGGGCTTGGCCCCTTCCATTCCAAAGAGACCCTTCTTTTCTTCACAGACAATCTTGATACTAACCTGATCTCTCGTCGCGTTTAACTCTTTCAGCGCCTTGCTTATTGCGTCCTCCACAGTCGTCCCCTCAAACTCCACCCCCTTTTGCGGTCTTTTATTCATTTACACCACCTCTGTCTTTTTGGACATTTTCCACTGGGTAAACGTTGAAAAAAGATAAAACATTGTGAAGTATAGCGTCAATCCGCTGGCAAATTTATAAAAAATTACACCCAAAAACACCGGCATTACCGTTGCCATCATTTTTTGCTGCTGGATTTGGGCCGGATCGGTTAAAACAACATTCTTTTGATTAATTTTTTGCTGAAAGAACATAATTATCATCATAACGAAAGGCAAAATATTGAAATGCTGTCCTAAAAACGGTAGCTGTGCTCCCCAAGAAAATAACTGATCAGGCTCGGAAAGGTCTTTTATCCACAAAAACCCGGCCCCTTTAAAAGCCACATCTCTCCATAAAACCTGATAAAGGCCAATAAACACCGGCATTTGAAAAAAGAACGGCAAACACCCTGCCACCGGGTTTACCTTATTGTCCTTATACAGCTGCATGAGCTCCTTATTTAATTTTTCCGGATTTTTTGAATATTTGTCCTTTAGCTCCTGAACTTTAGGTTGCATAGCCTGCATACGACGCATAGATGCCATACCCTTCGCCGTTAAAGGATACATGGAAAAATAAATAATGGCGCTGATAATAATGATGTTAATACCCCAATTAGGGATAAATTTGTGAATGAAATGCAGCAAACCGTAGATAATCTTGGCTATAGCGTCTAAAAGACCAAAACGATAGAATTTTTTAGACTTTTCAAAGCCCTGCTGATAACTTTGTAGTAAATTCAGGTCCTCCGGACCAAAAAAGCTCGTAAATGGAATGTTGTATACTTCCCCTGCCTTTAGTTGGACACCATCTATTCTCGTCTGAATTCGCAACTTCTTTTCGCTTATAGGGTCAATCACAAAGCCGCTTGTTTCAAAGTCAGGCTTGAAAAGAGCACAAAAGTATCGGTCCCGAAATCCTACCAAATTAACCCTTCCGTCACCTTTTTCCAGGTTTTTATTAGAGAATTTGTGCGCATTATTCTTTCGATAGCTCTTCTCTTCCGTAATAACAAGATATTCATTCAGAGAAATATCCCTGGCATTCCCCTCTTTTCCTTTTAAATCGACATCCGCTCCATCAATTGTATAGTTGTTGATTGTAATATCCAAGGCTTTATCAAGTCCCGTCCTATTTTCCAAAACAATATTCATTCTGGCCGTATAATCGTCCGGATCCAGCTCGTATGTCTTCGTTATTCTCAGGGCGTCCGTTTCCAGAACATATTTAAGCCGCAAATCCTGGTTCTCTACCAAGGTAAATATTTTGTCGTCATAACCATCTAGGCCAAGAGCGTTTGTTATTGGAAAACTGTTGTGGTAGGTTTTGATAAGAATGGATTTTAGAAGACCGCCCTTATTTGAAAATTTCAACTCAACCTTGCTATTCGATATTGATGTAAACTCTTCAGAATAAACGCTTTGTGTTATATCCGCTATCGTTTCGTCGACCCTCTCCTTTATGCCCTGGAGCTCATTGGACATTTTTGGGTCCATTCCGTCTTTTTCTCCAACGGCCTGGTTATTGTTAAGTTCTATCTCTTTTTGGGTTTCGGATACGGGATTCTGTTGAGGCTTTCTGACAGAAAAACTCCATATATATAATACTAAAAAAGAGAGCGTCGCCGCCAATAAAAGTCTTTTTTCCATAACTATTTGAATTTAAAAGGTTTGAGGTTTTTTGTTGTTCGAACAAGCCCCTTTAAACACAATACCGGACTTGTCATAGCAAAATATCGTGATATGTTGCTACTTAGAGGTCTGTTTGGTTTTGATTTATAACAAGCCATGCCCTTCAAACGAATCTATAGGGTTGTGACATAAAAAACTACTTCGTCAGCTTTTTTCGTCCTTTTTGACGCCGACGCTTAAGAACATCGCGTCCGTCCTCCGTCTGCATACGCTTGCGAAAACCGTGGGTTCTTTTTCCTTTTATATTAGAAGGTGCTTTGAGATTCTTTTTCATAATTTGTAGATTATAACACAGCGGTTTTGATAGTCAAGCATCTTTATCGCTTAATTTGGAACAAAAATTTTTGATATAAAATGACTTATGAAAAAACCTTTTCCTTGTCGGCCGCAGCAAAAATTTAATCAACCTTATCCGTCGGAAAAGTGCCCACGGGAGGGATGTTCTGGCCGATTTTCAGAGCGCTGAAACCACTTTTATACAAATAATTTATGCCTGTGGAAAAATTAAATTGAAATAAAGAGTTTCTTTGATATAATATTAAAACTTTTAAAAAACCATATCACATATTATCACATTTTAATCTTATTACCGAGCCATTTTTAGGCATGACTTTTCGTCCTATATGCATTTTTTTCACCTAAAAAGTTTTCCCAGCTTTATCCACGCCTGTGGAAAACTTGTGAGTAACTTTGAATAAGGTTTTAATTTTTTTATTTTCAATAGGTTATAAAAACCGGTTTTTCACCAAGACCGAAAAAACTCTATGAGCCTAACATCCATCTGGGAAAATGCCCAAGAACAAATCCGCGAAACTGTTGGTTCTACATCCTACGAAACATGGTTTTCTGTAATCCAAGTCAAAGAAACAACGCCAACCACACTCAATATTGAAACTCCTGATCAGTTCTTTAAAAACTGGATTATTGAACACTATCAACAGCTTTTGGAACAAGTGCTTTCCAACAAGGCCGATCGCAATATTCAATTGGAATTTTCAGTTAATTCACAACTGTTGAAAGAAGATACCCAGGACCAATTATCCAAATTAGAGGAGGACTTCAAAGAAGTTGATCATTCCAGCTCTGCCTTAAACGCACGATTCAACTTTGAAACATTTGTTATCGGATCATCCAATCGTTTTGCCTGTGCTGCCGGGCTAGCCGTCGCTGAGTCCCCGGCAAAGGCCTATAATCCTTTGTTTATTTACGGACAGGTTGGCTTAGGAAAGACGCATCTTATTCAAGCCATTACACATAAAGTTCAACAATTACATCCGAATAAAAAAATTTGTTATATGTCCTCGGAACAATTTACAAATGAGTTGATCGATTCCATTCGAAATCGTTCGACAGATCAATTTCGAAAGAAGTACAGGGAGATCGATGTTTTATTAATTGATGACATTCAATTTATTGCCGGAAAAAATTCAACACAAGAAGAATTTTTTCACACCTTTAACCATCTGCACGACAATAGGAAACAAATTATAATCACATCGGACCGTCCCCCGAAAGAAATTTCAAATCTTGAAGAGCGTTTGAGTTCCCGTTTTGCATGGGGGCTAATTACCGATATTCAACCACCGGATTTCGAAACCCGCGTTGCTATTTTACGAAAAAAGGTGGAAAGTGAAGCTGTTAAAGTTCCCGATGATGTAATTTTCTTCATTGCAGAACAGATTCAGTCAAATATTCGAGAGTTAGAGGGGGCATTAATTCGTGTAGCTGCTTATTCTTTATTAGAAGAAAAGCCGATGACTTTAGAGACAGCTAAAGTTGTATTAAGAGATGTTGTCCGTGAAAATGCCAAAATAATTACGGTTGATACTATTCAAAAAACGACTTCTAAACATTTTCAGATTTCAATAGATGAGCTCTGTTCAAAAAAACGTAATCAAAACATTGTATTGGCCAGACAGGTTGCGATGTATTTATCGCGAGAATTAGCCAAATTGTCATATCCGGAAATAGGTTCAGCTTTTGGTGGGAAAGATCATACAACCGTTCTTCATTCATGTAAAAAAATTGAGGAAGAAATAAAACCAAATTCCGGACTAAAAAACACGATAAATTACTTAATCACAGGTTTGTCACGCTAATTCAAGAATTATTCTATGTGTTATTAACAGTTTCTTTTTTTATAACTTAATATTTTTCAAATATTTTTGTACTTTTTAAAGTTTTACACAGGGCCTAATATGATTACGACTATTTTTATCTAATATATTTAATTAGAGAGGATGTGTATAAATGAAAATTAAAGTTTCAAAGGAAAACTTATTAAATGGGATTATAACAGTACAAAATATTGTTTCTACAAAAGTAACCTTACCTATATTATCTAACGTTTTATTAGAGGCAAAAGGAAATATATTAAAACTTAATGCAACTGATTTAGATATTGGTATTTCCTGTGAAATACCTGTGGAAACACTTGAAGAAGGAGCAATAACAATTCCAGCTAAACGTTTTAGTGACATCATTAAAGAATTACCTTCTGGGGATATTGTTATCCATGCCAAAAAAAATAATCAAGTTGATATTGAAGGAACAAAATGCCGCTTCAAACTCAGTGGTTTACCTCGGGATGAATTTCCTAAATTCCCAGAATTTAATAAAAATAAAACTATTAAAATTAAACAATCCGTTTTAAAGGATATGTTACGACTAACAGCTTTTGCTGTATCTCACGAGGAATCACGTTATGTTTTAAATGGAGTTCTTTTAGAGATTTCCGACAATATTATTAGAATTGTCTCTACAGACGGCCGGCGTTTGGCTAAGATCGAAAAGAAATTGGACGAAAAAGCCGATCAAGATATTAAAATTATTATTCCGTCAAAAGCTATTCATGAAATTAGCCGGAATTTGAAAGAAGAAGGGAATATTTCCTTTATAGCCGGAACAAATCAAGTACTATTTGATATTAATGGAACTTTAATAGCAACAAGAGTTATTGAAGGTGAATTTCCGAATTATAATCAAGTTATCCCAAAACCTTCCGATCAAAAAATTCGAATGGGAACTCAAGAATTTTTATCATCCATCCGTAGGGCGAGTCTTTTAACAACACCAGATTTCCAAGCTGTTAAATTTGAAGTATTTGGAGATAAAATGATTATTTCCAAAACAACACCTGATGTAGGGGAATCCAGAGAAGAAATTCCAGTTGAATATAAGGGGGAAGAGTTAGTTGTTGGTTTTAATCCCCAATATTTGATCGACTTTCTTAAAAATGTTAATGAAGACACTATTAATATGGAATTATTAGGTGTTGATCGACCGGCTGTTATACGTCTAAATGATTATCTTTATCTTGCTCTTCCAATGAGGATATAATCGATTTCAGAGATAAAATTTAATTTTTTATAGATATTATCAGTGGACTATGGATAATATAAAAGACATCATAAATAATGTTATTGGACAGATCAGTGAGAAAAAATTTGCTGATGACGGAAAACTAGAGCGTGTATGGCAAAATGTCATATCCGAAACCGACTTTAAACACACAAAAATCATTGGAATAAAAGATGGGATTTTGTCAGTTCATGTAGACAATCCCACACGGTTGTATAAATTAAAACTAAACCGGCGAAAAATATTAAATACTATTCAAGAAGAATTAGTCGATATAGAAAATATTATTTTTAAGCTAGGAAAAGTGAAATGACAAAAAAGGTAGTAAAAGCAAAAAAAGAGACAACAAAAAAGACAGCAACCAAGAAAGTAGCTGAAGAAAAAGATGGCGAAGGTCATCACTATGATGCTACAAATATCCAGATTTTAGAAGGAACAGAAGCTGTCCGTAAACGTCCGGCGATGTATATTGGAGATACCTTCGCTAGGGGATTACATCATCTTGTTTATGAAGTTGTCGATAACTCTGTCGACGAAGCTTTGGCTGGATATTGTACAAAAATTGAAGTTATTATTAATGAAAATAATGCGATTACTGTTATTGACAATGGACGTGGAATTCCCGTCGATATTCATAAAAAAGAAAAGAAGCCCGCTGTAGAAGTTGTTTTAACAACACTTCATGCCGGAGGTAAATTTGATCATAGTTCCTATAAAGTTTCTGGTGGTCTGCACGGTGTCGGGGTTAGTTGTGTTAATGCTCTTTCCGATTGGCTGGAAGTTGAAATAAAGCGCGATGGAAAAATTTATCATCAACGTTATGAACGTGGCATTACAAAAACAAAACTTACAACGATTGGAAAAACAAAATCAACCGGAACAAAAATTACATTCAAACCAGATAAAACGATTTTTCAGGAAACAACCGTATACTCCTTTGATACATTATCTAAACGTCTTCGAGAACTAGCTTTTTTAAATAAAGGCTTGGTTATAACTCTAAAAGATATTCGCGGCGGAAAAGAAAAGGAATCTATTTTCGAATTCAAAGGCGGAATCATTTCCTTCGTTGAAAACTTGACAGATAGTAAAAATAAGATTCATAAAAAACCCGTTTACTTTGAAACGGAAAAAGATAGTATCCAAATGGAAGTAGCCATTCAATATGATGATGGATATTCTGAAAATGTTTTTACCTATGCGAATAATATTAATACGAGAGAAGGGGGAACGCATTTAAGTGGGTTCCGTTCGGCACTAACCCGGGCCATTAATAATTATGCGAAAGGAAAAAAACTTTTAAAGAATGATACGGCTATCGTCGGAGATGATACGCGTGAAGGCTTGACGGCTGTCATTAGTGTTAAAATTCCAGATCCTCAGTTTGAAGGACAGACGAAAACCAAACTTGGAAACTCGGAGGTGGAGGGGTTGGTTGCCTCAGCAACACTAGAATCTTTAAGCACATTTTTTGAAGAAAATCCTCCGATCGCTAAAAAGATTATTGAAAAGGTTATTACCGCTTCGCGAGCACGTGAAGCCGCACGAAAGGCGAGAGAACTAACCCGGCGAAAAGGGGCTTTAGAGTCCGGAGGTTTACCGGGAAAGTTAGCTGACTGTTCAGAAAAAGATCCGGCCTTAAGTGAACTTTATCTTGTAGAGGGTGATTCCGCGGGTGGTTCGGCTAAACAGGGACGTGACCGAACGTTTCAGGCGATTCTTCCACTTAAAGGAAAGATTTTAAATGTGGAAAAAGCTCGTATGGACAAAATTTTAAGTAACGAAGAAATCCGTACCATTATTACAGCCTTAGGAACCGGAGTTGGAAATGAGTTTAATATTGAAAAGTTACGTTATCATAAAGTGATTATTATGTGTGATGCGGACGTGGATGGATCGCACATTCGGACATTATTATTGACACTACTATTTCGGCAAATGCGACCTTTGGTTGAAGGCGGGTTTGTCTATATCGCACAACCGCCCTTGTACAAGCTAAAGCGCGGAAAAAGGGAAGAATATATTGAAACAGAGCAGGAAATGGCGGAAATTATCCTGGATATGGGGATTGAGGGGTTAAAATTCAGTCAGATCAAGGAAAAAAAGACTCACAGTGAAGCCCAATTTAAGGATATTTTGAATATTATCCAGGATGTGGAGCGGATTGACCTATTATTAAAGCGAAAAGGGATTGATTTTCTGGAATATATTGAAAAAGTGGATCAAAAAACCCACAAATTTCCGAAATATAAGGTTATTGTGGAAGGAGATACCCACTTTGTTTTGGATGATAAAGAGTTGGCGGGAATGACCAAGGGGGACGATGAGCCGCAATATGTCGAAATTTTTGAGCATGAAGAGCTTGAATTAATCCAAAAAGCTCTGGAAAAGCATGGCCTGTCAATTTTTCAATATAATAAACCGGATGCCGCTGGGCCGATAGAGGTTAATCAGAAAAAGGCCGTTAAGAAAACGGTCAAAAAGACAGCGACCCAAAAAGATCCTGTGCTAAAGCCGCTTTTTGTTATTGATGAA
>JAGQKQ010000067.1 GCA_020430005.1 Candidatus Omnitrophota bacterium | reverse complement strand
CAACAGGAGTTTTGGGTGTAAGTTTATTTTCTTTTGTCGCGGCGGCTTATATAACAACATTCTTGAAAACATATATTTATCAGACGGGAACGAAACTTTCGCAGTTTTTTTTAGTCATGATTGTTGTTGTCATTAATGGACTGCTTGAGTATTTGCTGTATATGAAGTATACCGATATTCATTTTTTTGATGTCGTTAAATATGTTTTAACCCCAGATGTTTTAACAACAACGATTGTTTCAGTTTACACTTTTCGCCAATTAAAATCATGCGTCTTAAAATTATCCGCCTAATTATTATTTTCTTATTCGGAATGATTGTTTGTGAACTGTTTTATGTTCAAATCATTCGGGGGCGTTATTATTTCCGCTTAAGTAAAAATAACCGTATTCGTGTCGTTCCTCTCGAAGGAGGGCGGGGAAGAATTTTTGACCGCAATAATGTTGTGATAGCGGATAATAGTGTTTCTTACAGTGTTATGGTCACTCCTCAGGAAATACAAAAAAAAAAAAAAGTTTTTGATTTTCTGAGTGCCGTATTGAAGGAAGACAAAGCCCTGTTGATACGCCGGTATCAGCAGAAAAAATTCACGCCGTTTGCGCCCGTCACAATTGCCGAGGATATCTCAAAAGAAAAAGCCATTGTTATTGAGGAGAATAAATATCTTTATCCCAGCATTTTTGTGCATGAAGGTTTTAAACGCTCTTATCCTTTGGGGGAATATGCGGCGCACGTTGTCGGTTACGTAGATAAAATTAACCGTTCACGTATGGAAAAATTAAAGCGTTACGGATATACGCCGCAGAGTATTATCGGGTATTCGGGAGTTGAAGAATATTATGACGCTTATCTCAAAGGAGGAAACGGCGGTCAGCAAGTGGAAGTTAATAGCCGCGGTAAACAAGTCCGTCTTCTAAGCCTTAAAGAACCGACGAGAGGACAGGATTTAACATTAACCATCGACAGTCGTGTTCAGAAAATGACCCATGAATTGCTGGATGGAAAACAAGGTGTCATTGTCATGATGGATATGGACAATGGAGAAATTCTGGCATTGTCCAGTTCGCCGTCTTTCGATCCGAATTATTTTTTGGATTCCAGCAAAGGCCGGCAACTATCGAAGTTATTTAATGACCCGGCTGCTCCGTTATTAAACAGGGTTACCAGAAGTTCTCTTCCACCCGGGTCGGTTTTCAAAGCTCCTCTGGCGGTTGCCGGTTTGGATACTAAAAAAATTAATGAAGGGACAACTTTTGATTGTACGGGCTACGTAGAATTGGGCGGGATTAAATTCGGTTGTACGCACATTCATGGTCCCCAGAATCTTCTCGAATCCATTGCACATTCCTGCAATGTGTATTATTACCGTTTGGGCAAGATGTTGGGGCCGGATGTGATTCATCGTTATGCTGCAATTTTTGGATTTGGAAAACTGACGCATATCGATTTGCCGCATGAGCGCGCGGGAAATCTGCCCAGCCGACGACAGAGAATGTTGTCCGGTAAGCGCTGGTATGAAGGAGATACATTGAATTTTGCTATTGGTCAGGGCGATCTTTTGGCGACACCGATGCAATTAACAAAGATGATGGCGATTATTGCCCGGGAAGGATGGGAAGTGCAGCCGCATGTCATCAAGACTATTGGCGGTAAGGAAGTGGAAAAATATACTTTTGAACAGAAGGTGCCGATTCATCCGGCGGTGTTTCAAACAGTAAAAAAAGGATTGAGGGCGACAGTCAAAGATTATACCGGAACCGCGCATGTTCTGGACATCCCGGGTTTGCATGTCGCCGGCAAAACCGGAACGGCGCAGTCATCGGGAAATAAGGAACATCACGCGTGGTTTGCCGGATATATTCTTTCCGAAAAGAAAAATGTGGCCTTCTGCGTGCTGCTGGAACACGGAGGTTCCAGTCAAAACGCGTGTTTAATCGCGCGGCAGCTTTTATTGAGTTTGCAAAGGGAGCAGATCATTTGAAACGGGACTTGGCGAAAAAAATATGGATTTACACGATTGCGATTGTTGCCATCGGATTAATGGCGCTCTACAGTGCGACGTATGACAATGTTCGTGTGTCGCAGAAAATATTCTATGATCAACTACTTTGTGCGTCACTGGGATTTGGTGTGATGTATCTTTTTGGCCGAATGGATTACCGGCGGTTTTATGACGCGGCCTATATTTTTTATATTGTTAATGTTATTTTGCTGATCATGGTTTTACTTGGAGGCCGTCACGCCTTGGGCGCCCGCCGCTGGTTTGAAATTTTCGGGATCAGTTTTCAACCTTCCGAGTTGACCAAGCTGGCCGCCATTTTGATGCTGGGCCGATATTTCAGTGATTTGCGTCCTAAGTTGTCATTTAATTTTGCGAGTAAGGCCACCATTGTTTTTCAGCATTTGCTGGTTCCGTTATTTCTCATTCTTGCCACTATGCTTTTGATTTTCAAACAACCGGATCTGGGAACGTCATTGCTGATTTTCGGTATTTTTATCATTATGCTGTTTGCCAGCGGGATTGAATATAATATCCTGTTCAGCTTTCTCGGATTCTGCGTATTTTTAATGCCTTTTGCGTGGAATGTTTTGAAGCCTTATCAAAAGGATCGATTATTGGTATTTCTTAATCCGAATATTGATCCGCTAGGGGCGGGGTATACGATTATTCAATCCAAGATTGCGATTGGTTCGGGTCAGTTTTTTGGGAAAGGATGGTTGTCGGGTACTCAGAACCAGTTGAATTTTCTACCGGAACGGCATACAGACTTTATTTTTTCCGTCATTGGCGAGGAGTGGGGAATGTTCGGGGCGCTTGTCATGATTTTGTTCTATTTTCTTTTAATTCATTGCAGCCTCCAGATCGCCGCGCAGGTAAAGGATAAATTCGGTATTTTAACACTGCAGGTGGTTATCAATATCGGTATGGTTATGGGGCTTTTTCCTATTGTGGGATTAACCCTGCCTTTCGTCAGCTACGGACGGTCGTCATTTCTGATTTTTGCTATCATGATGGGTTTCTTGATCAATCTTAGTAAAAAGCGAACGATTTTTTAAGCGGATATGCAATTAAGCCAGATTTTTATTTATGGACAAATCATAACGTGTTAGTATGATTTTCACAGTATCCTATTTATATTTATTTTAATAGTGTATAATTAAATAAACACCTTAAATATCGGCCAAAGCAGGTGTAACACATGAAATACTTCAAGAAAACAACAAAAAAGCAACTGGGAGAGTTGCTTGTGGAGCGGGGAATTATCAGCCACGAGCAGCTAAATCTTGCGATTGATCAGCAGAAAGAAAAAGGCGGCCTTCTGGGGGAAGTGCTTGTTGATATGAAATTTGCTACAGAGCGGGATATTGCCCAGGCGCTTACCGCTCAATATGGTTTTCCCTACTTACCACTCGGCAATTATGAGATTGATCAGGAGGTTATTAATTCCGTACCGGAGAATATTTGCCGCCAGCATTGTCTTATCCCGATTGACAAAATCGGAAAAAGTTTAACATTGGCCATGTCTAATCCGATGAATATGCAGGCCGCTGAGGATGTAGAGCTGGTCACAAATTGTACTGTTCAGGTTTTTGTCAGCACGGCAACCGAAATCAAACAAACCATCGAAAAATATTACGGCAATAAAGAATAAACATGGCTTCTTTACAGGACCGTCTAAAAGAGATTCTTTTACGTGACAAGCTCATACAGCCGCATGACTTTGAGCGCGCGCTGAAAGAGCACAAAAAGACGGGCGGTGTTCTCAGCCAGATTCTGATTGATTTAAATATTGTTGATGAGGACACGTTAACCCAGGCCTTAAGTGAGGGGCTTGGCCTTCCACCGATTAATATTTCCCGCCTTACCGTCGATCCTGCCGTGATTAAACTGATACCCAAAGCAACCGCGGAAAAATATCATGTTATGCCGATTTCTCTGATGGGGGAAAATCTTACTCTGGCGATGGCGGATCCGTTAAATATCTTCGCGATTGATAATTTAAAAACGGTCACCGGCTTAACGGTGAATCCCATTATCGGTAAAAGTAAGGACATAGAAGCGGCCATTCAGAAATATTATCCCGATGAGGAATCGCCGGAAGAATCTGAGACGTTTGATGAAATTATCAAAGACATTCAAGACACGGGCGAATTGGAGCTTGTTAAAGACGATGATCCTACGGATAAAGCGAGTGTGGAGGAAATTACCGATGAAGCGCCGATTATTAAACTGACGGATACCATTATTCAACAGGCCGCCGTCGCCGGTGCCAGTGACGTTTTTATTGAACCGCTGGAAAAGACAATGCGTGTCCGTTATCGTATCGATGGTGTCATTCGTGAAATTGACCGCATGCCGAAGATGTTGCTTTTTCCTGTTGTGTCACGCATTAAAATTATTTCTAATCTGGATATTTCCGAACACAGGCTTCCGCAGGACGGTCGTTTTAAAACTGTTATTTCCGGGGATCGGGCTGTTGATTATCGTGTGAATGTTTTACCAACAGCATTGGGAGAAAAAGTTGTATTGCGTGTTTTGGACCAGAGGGGGACGGTTTTAGATATTGAAAAGCTTGGATTTCAAGATAATGCATTACAAAAACTCAAAGAATGCGCGCTTAAACCGCATGGCATGATTTTGACCTGTGGCCCCACAGGAAGTGGGAAAACAACAACGCTATATTCTGTTCTTAATCATGTCGACTCTCCCGAGAAAAATATTACAACAGTTGAAGATCCTGTGGAGTATCAAATCAAGGGATTGAATCAGGTTAATATTAAACCGAATTTGGGATTAACGTTTCCGGCCAGTTTGCGTTCCATTCTCCGTCAGGACCCGGACATTATTATGATCGGAGAAATCCGGGATGCGGAAACATTGGATATTGCCGTTAAGGCGGCGTTAACCGGACATTTGGTGTTAAGTTCATTGCACACAACAACGGCTGCCGGGTCGGTTATTCGTATGGAGAATATGGGGATTGAACCGTTCCTGATTAGTTCTTCTGTTTTGGCGATTATCGCTCAGCGTCTTTTGCGCAGAGTTTGTGAAAAATGTAAAGAAACGTATGAAGTGGAACCGGCTATTGTAAAGAAAGTTGGTTTGACGCCGCTGGTCAACTCTGACAAGGTTAAACTGTTCCGTGGTAAAGGCTGTAAGGCTTGTTTCCAAACAGGTTATAAAGGACGTGTTGGCATTAATGAAATTCTTATCTTTACTCCGCATATCCGTGAAATGGTCTTAAATCGGGTTGGGGAATTAAAAATCAAAGAAGAGGCGATGAAAGAAGGAATGATTACTATGCGTCAGGATGGATTGCTTAAAGCGCTTTCCGGAATGACATCATTGGAAGAGGTCCTTCGTGTCACCGCATCGGATGGCCATTAACGTTTTAAAGTTATAAAAAGATAATGAGTAAAACGCTAAAAGACAAATTGATTAAAACGCTGATTGATTCCAAACACCTTAAACAGGAAGATTTGGAAGACGCTATTGTTATGCAAAAAAAACGTGGCGTCAGTTTGGAAAGAGCGTTGATTGATAAAGGCTTGATCAGTGAAAAAGAAGTGTTAATGCTTCTCGTCAGGGAATTAAACATTCCATTTATCAATCTGGCAAAATATAAAATAGATCCGGGATTGCAGGAATTTGTGCCGGAGCGCGTGGCCCGTCAGTACCAAATTATTCCCTTGTCTGTATTAGAGCATACCATGACGATCGCGATTGCCGATCCTTTAAACGTGTTTGCGATTGATGATATTAAAAGTATCACCGGTCGTGAAGTGGAAGTGATGATGAGCACGAATACCGATATTATGAAAGCGATTGATAGCTATTACGGAACCCGCGACTCTGTTGATGTGTCGGAGATTACAAAAGACTTTGGTGTCGAAGATTTTGAGATTATTTCTGAAGGCGACGGTGACGGTGTTGATGGAGAGGCGTTGGATCAAAGCGAGCAGGCGCCGATCATCCGTATGGTTAATCTGGTTGTTAAAGAAGCCATTAAACAACGGGCCTCGGATATTCATATGGAACCGCAAATTGACTGTATGCGTGTCCGCTATCGTATTGACGGTGTGTTGCGGGACATTCTGGAAATTCCCAAGGAAAATCAGAACGCCGTTGCTGTACGTATTAAAATTATGTCACGGCTGGATATTACGGCCAATCAGGTTCCACAGGATGGGCGTTTTAAAATGAAAGTCGGTAATAAGGAGGTGGACTTCCGTGTTTCTCTTTTGCCGACGACCTTCGGACAGAAAGTGGTCATGCGGGTTTTAGATAAAGGAAACCTTTCTATCGGGCTTGATGGTTTGGGTGTGACGCCGAATAATTTAGAACAAATGAAAGAAGCGATCAGTGCGCCGTTTGGTATGGTTTTGGTTACAGGTCCAACGGGAAGTGGAAAATCAACGACATTATATTCTATTATCAACGAACTAAATTCCGTTGAACGCAATATTGTGACTGTTGAAGATCCGGTAGAATATTTAATTGAAGGGTTAACTCAGATTCAGGCCCGTCCGGATATCGGGCTGACTTTTGCCGAAGGTTTAAGGGCGATTCTGCGTCAGAGTCCTGATATTGTTATGGTCGGAGAAATCCGTGACGGAGAGACAGCTGATATTGCTATCAAGGCTTCATTAACAGGACAGCTGGTTTTTTCCACGTTGCACACGAATGATGCGGCCGGCGCCTTGACCCGTCTGGTCGACATGGGTGTTGAACCGTTTTTGGTCGCGTCCAGTTTGGTGATGACAACGGCGCAAAGGTTATGCCGAAAGATATGTTCTAACTGTAAAATAGAAGATGATGTGCCCAAAGATGTTATTGAAAGTCTTAACTATTCGTTTAAAAAGGGAACAAAATTTTATAAAGGGAAAGGCTGTGAGGCTTGTCGTAAAACAGGCTACAAGGGAAGAACATCATTAACAGAGGTTCTCATGGTGGATGACGAAGTTCGCACAATGTTGCTTAAAGGGGCCTCATCAGATGCGATTAAAGACTACGCGAAAAAAAATTTAGGATTGAAAACATTGTATGAAGATGCTTTACTTAAAGTGGAATCCGGTGAGACCAGTGTTGAAGAAGTCCTCCGTGTGACATCGAGTGAATAAAATGGAATCCTTATTTGATTTCTTATATTTGATGTTAAAATAAATAAAAAGTGTTGCGGTTCGGCTTTCGGGCCGCCAGTTTTCGAGAGTAATTTTTAACAATGCCCACATTTAAATACACAGGAAAAAATCAGGAAGCCAAAACCGTTACGGGGAAAATTGCTGCGGAAAGCAAAGAGGCGGTTATTGAAGAGCTCCGCAAACGGAAGTTAACCATTACGTCTTTGGTTGAGCTTAAAGGGGCCGCGGCCGCCGGAAAGAAATCGGCATTTCAGGGGAAAAAAGTCAAACCGGACGATTTGGTTATTTTCGCCCGTCAGTTGGCAACAATGGTGGATGCCGGGATACCGATTGTGCAAGGTATTGATGCACTGCAAGATCAGGTAACTCATCCTGTGTTTAAAAAGGTCTTGAATACCATTAAGGAAGATATTCAGCACGGAAATAGTTTGTCCGCGGCTTTTGCGAAACATCCAGCGGTTTTTGATACATTGTTTGTCAACATGGTCAGGGTAGGGGAAACCGGTGGGGTTTTAAGTGCGGTGCTTGACCGTATCGCCAGCTATATGGAAAAAACTTTGCGTTTGAAACGTAAGGTTAAGTCGGCCTTGATTTATCCTGCGGTTGTTGTGAGTATGGCGATCATTATTACGGTCGTTCTTCTTGTGAAAGTTGTTCCAACC
This sequence comes from Candidatus Omnitrophota bacterium, assembly GCA_020430005.1. Taxonomy (GTDB): domain Bacteria; phylum Omnitrophota; class Gorgyraeia; order Zapsychrales; family Zapsychraceae; genus JAGQKQ01. The sequence goes on along the minus strand of JAGQKQ010000067.1, from coordinate 995 downwards.
TTTGCGGGAATTTATGATTCCTTTGATGCCCAATTGCCAGCCATGACGTTATTGCTGATTAATGTCAGTAATATTCTTAAAAACTATCTTCTATTTGTTATTGCGGGGGTGATTCTGGCTGTTGTGGCGGTAATGCGTTGGCATAAAACAGATCGAGGTGCGGAAGCCATTGATGGGTTTTTATTGAAAATGCCGATTTTTGGAGAGTTACTGCGCAAGGTGGCTATCAGCCGTTTCAGCCGTACGCTGGCAACATTAATTCAAAGCGGGGTTCCTATTTTGGAATCATTGGAAGTCGTGAACAAAACGATCGGTAACCGTGTTCTGGAAAATGTTATTAATGATGTTAAGAATTCCGTTCGGGAAGGGGAAAGTATTGCGACCCCGCTTTCGAAAAGTAAAGTTTTTCCACCGATGGTCACGCGGATGATTGGTATCGGGGAGAAATCCGGACAAATGGAAAAAATGCTTTCTAAAATCGCGGAATTTTATGATGACCAGGTCGATGCGGCCGTTGATGGATTAACCAGTATTATCGAACCTTTGGTTATTGCCGTTCTCGGGGTTGTCATCGGGTTTATTGTTATCGCCCTGTTTCTGCCGATTATCAGTATCACGAATCTTGTATAATGACATATATGATGAGACTATTTTTAAAAACGGCTACAATTTTATCCTTTGGCTTATGGCTATCTTTATTTTGTTCGTTAGATATTGTGATGGGCCAGGACGTCAAGTCCACTAAGGTGTTAGAGTACAGTTTAATGAGTTTAAAAGAAAGTGCTCATGAAGTTGAACAAGCTAATGCCGGCTTAAGAGCGGAAAACCAGCAGCTTCAGCACAAGATCACGGCTATTAAAAAAGAGATTGAGATGCTGGATAAAAAGGTTATACATGCGGATCCGCGTACTTCGACAGAAAGTCTGCTGGCGGAGGATAAAAAAGATTATAATCAGGTTAAAGCTTCGCGGATTAATCAACAATTAAAACAGTTG
>JAGQKQ010000066.1 GCA_020430005.1 Candidatus Omnitrophota bacterium | reverse complement strand
CGGAAAAAGTGAACGCGATATCTATGAACACCTGGAGAAATTTATAAAAGCCCATAAAGTCGGGTTTTCTTTTTCTCCGATTGTGGCGTCCGGACCCAATGCCGCCTTACCGCATGCTAAAATTACCGACCGCAAATTTAAGGCTAACGACGTCGTGCTTGTTGACATGGGGATCGACGTCAAAGGCTATAAGTCCGACTTGACACGTATGTTCTTTTTGGGTAAAATACCCGAACTTGTGAAAACTGTTCACACGCATGTTGATACAGCAAAAAACCTTGCCATTGAAACGATTCGTTCCGGTATTTCTGTGGCCAAAGTTGATCAACAGGCACGTAAATATTTAGAAAAAAATAAGTTATCAAAATACTTCGGCCATGCTTTAGGGCATGGCGTTGGTTTAGAAATTCATGAAAATCCCCGATTGTCCCAGAAAAGCCGGGAAATTCTGGAAGAGGGCATGATCGTAACCGTCGAGCCGGGTGTTTATCTGCCGAATAAGTTCGGCATCCGTCTTGAAGAAATGGTTTTGGTAACAAAAAGCGGTTGTGAGATTTTAAGTGACAATATCCATTAATCAGATTTCATCGGGCATGGGTCTTCGCATTAACGGGGATATTTTTCTGGTTGTTGAATACAATCATGTGAAACCCGGTAAAGGAAGCGCATTTGTCCGTGTAAAATTAAAAAGTGTTAAAACACAGCAGGTTATCGAACGGACATTTAAAACAGCGGATAAGCTGGAAGATGTTCCTTTAGAAGAACGGAAGCTGCAAAATCTTTATCAGACCGGAGAGACTTATCATTTTATGGATCTCACGTCTTATGAAGAAACGACGGTGCCTAAAGATGTTATTGGCGACGGCGTCAGATTCCTTCAGGATAACCTGGAAGTGACCGGACTTTTTCATGGTCATGAAATTCTAAAGGTTGAACTGCCGACGTTTATTGAAGCGGAAATTACACATACCGAGCCCGGGTTTAAAGGGGATTCAACGGGAAGCGTGACAAAACCGGCCACCATTGATACCGGCGCGACGATACAGGTTCCAATATTTATTAATATCGGAGACCGTGTAAAAATTGATACCAGAACCGGATCATATGTCGAAAGGGTTAAGCAATGAACTTAAAAGAAATTCGTGAAATGATCAATCTCATGAATGATAATGATTTAACTGAGATTGAGGTTGAACGCGAAGGAACAAAGATTAAGTTAAAAAAAGCATCGGGTGAATATATTGTTGAGCCTGCCCGTCCACGTCCGATTGAATATCGTCAGGAAGCCCAGCCAGCCGAACTACCTGCCGGTGGTGCCGGAGCGGATGCTGCGAATGCCAATACGAAAGAAATCACTTCGCCAATGGTTGGAACATTTTATCGGTCCCCTTCCCCAGAATCACCCCCGTTTGTTGAGGTTGGACAAATCGTTGAAGTCGGTCAAGTTGTCTGTATTATCGAGGCGATGAAGCTTATGAATGAAATCAAGTCTGAAATCAGAGGAAAAGTTGTCGCTGCACCCATTGACAACGCTCAACCGGTAGAATTCGGTCAACCATTATTTGTTATTGAACCTCAATAAAAGTTAATATGTTTTCAAAAATTCTTATTGCCAATCGTGGTGAAATCGCTTTACGCATTATCCGGGCCTGCCGGGAATTAAATATCCGAACAGTTGCCGTTTATTCTGAAGCTGACAGAGAGTCCTTGCATGTTCGTTTTGCCGATGAGGCGGTTTGTATTGGACCGCCCTCCAGTGCGGAAAGTTACCTTAATATTCCGGCCATTATTGCCGCGGCGGAAGTCACGGATGTGGAGGCTATTCATCCCGGATATGGTTTTCTCGCTGAGAATGCCCATTTCGCGGAAATTTGTGAATCTTGTGAAATCAAATTCATCGGACCATCGCCGCAAGCCATTCGGACGATGGGTGACAAAATTACAGCCAAAGAAACAATGCGAAAAACGGGAGTCCCGCTAACACCTGGTGGCCGTGGTGTTGTGGAGAATCAGGATAAAGCACTACAGATTGCCAAGAAAATTAAATACCCGGTTATTATTAAAGCATCAGCCGGTGGCGGCGGTAAAGGGATGCGGGTTTGTCATAATGATGTTACGCTGATGAGTTCGTTTAATCTGGCTCAGACAGAAGCGGAAGCGAATTTTGGTAACCCTGACGTTTATATCGAAAAATATATTGAAGAACCCCGTCACGTTGAGATTCAGGTTTTGGCGGATAAATATGGCAATGTTATTCATTTGGGTGAACGGGATTGCAGTATCCAGCGTCGTCACCAAAAACTGTTAGAAGAAGCGCCATCGCCGGCTTTGGATTCTAAACTTCGAAAGAAAATGGGTGAGGCGGCAGTTAAGGCGGCCAAGGCCGTTAAATACGAGGGTGTCGGAACAGTTGAATTTTTATTAGATAAGCATGGCGCGTTTTATTTTATGGAAATGAATACACGGATACAGGTTGAGCATCCGGTTACAGAAATGGTTACCGGTGTAGATTTGATTAAAGAACAGATCAAAGTGGCTGCAGGAGAAAAGCTTTCAATTAAACAAGAAAATGTTAAAATAGTTGGTGCTGCGATTGAGTGCCGGATTAATGCGGAAGATCCAGACCGTAATTTTATTCCGAGTCCGGGAAAAATTGAAGAACTCAATATGCCGGGTGGTTTGGGCGTCCGTATTGACACACATATTTATCAGGGATACAAGATTGTCCCGTATTATGATTCTATGGTGGCAAAATTGATTACCTACGGTAAGACACGTAAAGAAGCGATTGCCACAATGCGTCGGGCTCTTGAAGAATTTTATGTAAGTCCGATCAAGACAACAGTGAATTTGCATACACGTATTCTGGAACACCCTAAATTTATCGAAGGTAAAGTGACAACGCACTTTATTGATAATTACTTTAAGGATAAACAGGAGGGGCATTAATTGTCTGAGGAGAAGCTCGATCTAGGAGCCGTGCAGGTCCACAAAAAAGTTATTGAAGAGGTTGTTGCTACAGCCATCAGCGAAATCGATGGCGTTAGTCTGCCGAAAGCTGATTTCTCGACGAAAGTGATGAAACTATTTGGGCAGAAAAGTTTCCCGGGCATCAATGTCAAAGTTGACGAAAAAGGCCAGGCCAGTCTGGAAGTGAAAGTTTATGTCCGGTATGGAATGAATATTCCGAATACCGGCGTTAAGATTCAGGATGCGTTGAAACAGGCTATTGAAAAAACGGTCGACATCCAGTTAAAGGACATTGATGTTAATGTTCAGGGTGTGGAGAGGGGGTAGTCATGAATTTTATAAAACGGATCACAGTCCTGTTGCATGTCATGACCATGATGTTTCTTGCCGGATTTATTCTTCTTTTTGTGCTTCAGTGGTGGATATTTTCTATAGATTTAGAAACATTTTTCATAATAGCCACCGGAATCCATTCCGATGAAAACTTGCGGGCAGCTTTTGCCTGTTTAGCATTATTTCTTTTATTTGAGAATTTTGTTTTTTATAAAGTCTTTTCCGTTAATGTGCGCCGGGATAAAATTATCGCTTTCGACAATCCTTCAGGTCGCGTCAGTGTTTCTTTGTTTGCGTTAGAGGATTTAATCAAGCGTCTCATTAGCCAGCAGGCGGAAGTTAAGGACGCGAGGACAAGTATAACAGCTTCGCGTAAAGGTTTATCCGTCAGAATAAAAATGGCCTTGATTTCCGAAGAAAATATTCCTGAAATGACATCCAAAATACAGGAAATGGTTACGCAGAAAATTCAGGATACAATCGGCATTGAAGAAAAAATTGATATCAATATTTATGTCGGTAAGATTATCCTGGGACGATCCAAGGTTAAGCAAAAGAAAAAAGAAGAAGAGGCTCCTGAGAAGGAAGAAAATCCACCAAACATACCTTTTCAGGGATACCGGGCCTAACAAGACGTTAGATCTAAAAAGTACGTGCTAAAAAAAGATATTTATGAAAAAGATTGGTGTCTTAACTGGCGGGGCTGATTGTCCGGGACTGAATTCCGTTATTCGTGCTGTCGTTCGTAAAGCCATGCAGGAAGGTTACGTGGTGACAGGAATCAAGAACGGATGGATGGGTTTGGTTCAAAGTGATATGCGTATTCTGGACTTGCGCATAACATCGGGCATTATCGACCGCGGTGGAACTATCTTAGGAACCAGCCGCCTTATTCCTCCCCTCGAAGAAGATCAAATGAAAACAATTTATGAGAATTTCAAACGGTCCGGCATGGATGCGGTTATCGCGATCGGGGGAGAAGACACATTAAAGATTGCCCTTGATCTTCACAAGCAATTCTCTTTTCCTGTCGTCGGTGTGCCGAAATCTATCGATAACGCGTTAAGCGGAACAGATTATGCCTTTGGGTTTGATACAGCCGTTAATATTGCGACCGAATGTATTGACCGTTTACACACCACGGCGGAAAGTCATCATCGTATTATTGTTATTGAAGTTATGGGCCGCTATACAGGCTGGATTGCATTGGAAGCGGGACTGGCCGGCGGTGCGGATATTATTCTTATTCCGGAATATCCCATTGATATTGATCAAGTCAGTAAGACTTTGCGCTCCCGACATAGCCGGGGAAAGTCTTTCAGTATCATCGTTGTCTCCGAAGGAGCCAGGATTGAAGGGCATACTAATGCTGAGCTTGGCGGAACACGCCGTATCAGTAATATTGGAGAACTTTTGGCCAGCCTTATTGAAGAAAATACAGGTTACGAAACCCGTGTTAGCGTTTTAGGACATATTCAGCGTGGAGGAACCCCGACGGCCTTTGATCGTATTCTGGGAACAAGGTTTGGTGTGCGTGCGGTGGAAATGATTACCGAAGGTCAATTTGGTAAGATGACAAGTTTAAAAGATAATCGTGTTCGTTTTGTTGACATTGAGCAGGCTGTGCGCAAACATAAAGAAATCAATCCTGACCTTTATGAAATCGCTCAAGTTTTTGGAGCTTAAAAAATATGAAAGACACTATCGAAAGAATTTTTAAAGAATCAATCGCTGTTAAAGAAAAGGCGTTGGCCAAGAATGTTGAAAAAATTTCTGAAGCGGCATCAACAATTTTAACTGCGATTAATAATGGCGGAACTGTTTTCTTTTTTGGTAACGGCGGTTCGGCCGCGGATAGTCAGCATATTGCCGCTGAATTTATCGGGCGTTTTCAAAAAGAACGGCGAGCCCTTCCCGCGATAGCTTTGACAACGGATACATCCATTTTAACGGCTTTGGGAAATGACTATAGTCTTGATATTATTTTTGCCCGTCAATTAGAAGGGCTGGCTAAAAAGGGTGATGTAGCTGTCGGGATATCAACCAGTGGTAATTCCGGAAATGTTGTGGAAGGTATTAAAAAGGCGAAAGAATTAGGATTAAAAACGATATCATTAACCGGCCATGAAGGCGGGGCTTTGGCATCAATGACGGATGTCAGTATCATTGTCCCTTCGCAGAGTACGGCAAGGATTCAGGAATCACATCTTTGTGTTGCGCATTGTATTTGCGAATTGGTCGAAGAAAATATTTAAACGTTGCGTCCAAAAAACAAAATATTAGCACTGGCCTCTTTAAAAAAAACGATTGCCCGGGAACGGTCAAAAGGCAAGACAATTGCTTTTACAAACGGTTGTTTTGACATTCTTCATTATGGGCATGTGAGTTATTTGCAGGCCGCGAAAAAAAACGGCCGGGTACTTGTTATTGGACTTAATAGTGATGCTTCGGTTAAGAAAATCAAAGGTCCGCAACGGCCGATTATTCCGGAGCGCGAGCGCGCCGGCATACTGGCCGCGTTAGAATGTGTTGATTACGTTACCATTTTTAAGGAAGAGACGCCGCTGAATGTGATTAAGGCCTTAAAACCTGATGTCTTAATTAAAGGAGCGGATTGGAAGGGAAAAGAAGTTGTCGGCAGTGACATTGTAAAGGCCAATGGCGGGAAGGTGGAATTGATCCGGTATATGCCGAATTTATCGACAACGAACATTGTGAAGACGGTTGTAAAAAAGTGCGCGGGATAGAGGAACAAAAGTTATTGCGTATTATTGACGCGAATTTTAACCGGGCTAAAGAGGCTTTAAGGGTCTGTGAAGATATTTGCCGTTTTGTTCTGGATCAGAAAACCATCACAAAACGGTATAAGGATGTCCGGCATCAGTTGACGGACAGTATCGGCGCGTTGAAAATAAAACGTTTGATTGTTGCAAGAAACATTGAAGAAGATGTCGGCAAGGCAACAACAGCATCGGAGTTGAAACGCAAAAATGTGGTCGATGTGTTTTACGCGAATTCTCAGAGGGCAAAAGAATCGGTTAGAGTGCTGGAAGAAATGGTTAAGCTGGTTAAACCCGGAAAGTCGGTTGATTTAAAAGATATACGATATACGATTTATGCTCTCGAGAAGAAAATTATTAAAACGTTCTAAGATTTATCTTATTCTGGATACACAAGTCAATACGTACCAGGAGCTCTTTGAAATAGCAAAACAGGTTATTGATAACGGCGTCACTATTTTCCAGTTGAGAGACAAAAATGGTGATGCTAAAGCGATTCTGGAATTTTCCAGGAAAATGATAAAGTTAACCGCCGGCAGGGCTCTTTATATCGTGAATGACCGTCTGGATTTGGCCTTGTTGTCTGGGGCGGACGGTGTTCATCTGGGACAAGAGGATATCGATATCGCCGACGCCCGGAAAATTCTGAATAAACAGTTTCTTGTCGGAAAATCTTGTCAGACCTATGCGCGTGCGCGCAAGGCCGAGCAAGAGGGGGCGGATTATATTGGATTCGGTTCTGTTTATAAAACGCTTACCAAACCGGGACGCAATCCGATGGATCTGGAATTATTATCCAAAGTTTATCGAAACATCTCGTTGCCTGTTTTTGCTATAGGGGGCATTGAAACTTCAAACCTTAAGCAACTTCTGTCTTTAGGGGTTGACCGTATCGCGGTATGTCGCGCTATTTGCCGGCATAAAAATCCGGCTCTGGCGAGTCAAAACTTTCATCAATTGATGGGAGGATGATTGAATAAATGCGTTACGATAATATTTTAATGTCATGACATTAAGGAATTTTCTAATATCCTGTGCCGTGGTGAGTATATTGTCTGGTTGTGCCGGACTTCCTGTTGACAATGAGATGTATGTTCCGCCGTCAACGGTTGAGCTGGAGCCTGTTGAAGAAATTCAGGGCGTCTATCATAAAGTAAAGCCTGGGGAAACATTGTGGCGGATTGCTAAAGCCTACAATATTGACATAAACGAAATTGTTGAAACAAATAATATTCCCGATGCCGCACAGATTGAAAAGAATCAATTAATTTTAATCCCTGGTGCGGAACATGTGATGGAAATCATTCTGGATCTTCAGGAGACGGATGATAATTTTATCTGGCCGGTTAAAGGCCGCGTGATTCAGTATTTCGGACAGCCCTCTTCCGATGGAGGTTTTAACAAAGGTATTGCGATTAAGGTTCCCGAAGGGGAGCCAGTCAAGTCTTCCCGTAGCGGAACGGTTGTTTTTGCTGATTATTTGAACGGTTATGGTTACACAGTAATATTGGCGCATTCTGATGGTTTTCATACCGTCTATGCCAATAATTCAAAGATCCTTGTCTCTGTCGGAGATCAGGTAAAGAAGAACAGTCCGATTGCTTATGTCGGTCGGCTGAATCATTTGGCTTTTTTACATTTTGAAGTGCGAAAAAATTCGAGAGAAGATAATCCATTGCATTATTTACCATGACGTCAATGAATTCTATTAATATTGATGAACAATTTTTTGGACGACAAAGCTCGCTGGAACTTTTGGAGCGGCGTATCCTTGATCTCAAAGACGGCTATCGTCAAAACGTGGCGTTGCTGGGTAATAAGTATGTAGGGAAGAGCTCACTTTTTTATCGTTTCTTAACGCGCTTTGATGATCCGGATGTTACAACGATTTATCTGGATCTGGAAAACAAAGATTTTAATTATTTTTTCCATAAGTTTGTAACGACCCTTCTATACAATTTCTCAAAAAGTCAGCATTTACCGCTTCATGAAGATTTGAATCTTTTATTGGAAAGTGTAAAGTCCCGCATTCCGCACACTGTGCAGGTCATCCGAAAAATACAGGCCGCGTTTGAAGGTAAGAAGTTGGCAGATTGTTTTTTGGGGCTTTTGACACTGCCCGAAATTTTTACCAACGAGTCCGGTAAATTTTGTGTCCTGATTCTTGATGAGTTTCAGAATATTGAAGATTATCCTATTCCGAATATTTTCCAGGAGCTGGGTAAGAAAATCATGACGCAAAAGCGGTGTCTTTACATCGTAGCCAGTTCCTATCCCAGTTTGGCCAAAAAGATTTTGGCTGAGAAACTTTCCTTGCTTTTCGGTAATTTTGAAATTGTTGATGTGGAGCCTTTCGATCATGAAAGCAGCCAAAAGTTCATTGAGCAAAGCATTAAAGAGCATAATATCGGTATGCACCTTCGCAATTTCCTGACGGACTTTACGGGAGGCTATCCACTTTATTTAAGTCTTATTTGCCGTGAATTAAACAATCTCAGCGCGATTTATAAGCAGTCGGAAATCTATATGCCGTTATTGTCGCAGGCGGTAGAAAACACGATCTTTGATAAATGGGGTGTGATCAGCCGTCATTTTGAACTTATCATTAATGATTTATGTAATGGAAAAGGGAACAGGATTATATCGTCATTATTGATCGCGGTGTCGAATGGTAAACATAAATTAGAAGATGTTGTTGATGAGGTCGGCGGTACAAAGCATCAAGTGCGTCAGAAATTGAATCGTT
>JAGQKQ010000065.1 GCA_020430005.1 Candidatus Omnitrophota bacterium | reverse complement strand
AAATCTATAGATATTTTATTCACTTATTAAACTAGAAGGGTTAAATTATGGATTCTGGTGACGTCAAAGGAAATGTGTCCAATGTGGATGAATTAGAAATCCAGGAATGGTTAAGTTCCCTGGATTATGTTTTAAAGCATGGATCTGAAGAACAAGCCCAAAAAATTCTTCAGCAATTACAAATCCGGGCCCAGGAAGCCGGAGTTACCCTCCCGTTTACTGTTAACACCCCTTACATCAACACCATCGCTAAAAGTGATCAGCCGGTTATGCCGGGCAGCCGCGAAATTGAACGCCGCATTAAAAGTATCATCCGCTGGAATGCGATGGCGATGGTTGTACGCGGTAACCGTAATGAAGCCGGTATCGGCGGCCATATTTCAACATACGCGTCATCCGCCACACTTTATGAAGTTGGTTTTAATCATTTCTTCCGCGCACGCACCAAAGACTTTTGCGGAGACTTTGTTTACTTCCAGGGACACGCGTCTCCCGGTATTTACGCGCGCGCCTTTGTGGAAGGACGCCTTAGTGAACAAAATCTAGAGAATTTCCGACGTGAACTTCAGGATGTCAGCGGATTATCCTCTTATCCTCATCCATGGTTAATGCCGAACTTCTGGCAATTTCCAACCGTTTCTATGGGATTAGGTCCTATTTGCGCAATCTATCAGGCGCGCTACATGCGCTATCTTGAAAATCGTGGATTAAAACCTAAAGATGATGCCAAGGTTTGGGCCTTTTTAGGTGACGGTGAGTGTGATGAACCGGAAACATTGGGAGCGATTACCATGGCTTCCCGTGAAAAATTAGATAACCTTATTTTTGTCGTCAACTGTAACCTTCAGCGTTTGGACGGACCGGTTCGCGGGAATGGTAAAATTATCCAGGAATTGGAAGCCGCCTTCCGTGGTGCTCAGTGGAATGTCCTTAAAGTTATCTGGGGCAGCGATTGGGATCCCCTTTTAGAAAAAGATGTCACCGGCAAACTAGCCCGCCGTATGGGTGAAGTGGTCGACGGGGAATATCAAAAATTTTCTGTCGAATCCGGCAAATATATCCGGGAAAAATTCTTTGGAAAAGATCCCGATATTCTTAAGCTTGCCGAGCATCTTTCTGATGATCAATTATGCGATTTAAAACGCGGCGGGCATGATCCACAAAAGGTTTACGCGGCTTATAAAGCGGCCACGGAATTTAAAGGCGCGCCAACCATTATCCTGGCCAAAACCATTAAAGGTTACGGACTTGGGGAAAGTGGTGAAGGTAAAAACGTTGCGCATAACCAGAAAAAACTCAATGAAGAAGAGTTAAAGCAATTCCGTACACGTTTCAACATTCCTCTTTCGGATGAAGACGTCTCCGGATCGCCTTTCTTTAAATTGCCGGAAGACTCGGAAGAGATGAAATACATGCATGAACGCCGTAAAGAATTGGGCGGTTATATGCCATCACGGCAATCGGAATGTCAAAAATTAAAAACACCGCCGGTTGAACTCTTTGAAGAATTTAATGCCGGTTCCGGAGACCGCGAGCTATCATCGACCATGGCGTACGTCCGGATTTTATCGAAGATTCTAAAAGATCCTGAAATCGGCAAATATATAGTTCCGATCATTCCTGACGAAGCGCGAACGTTCGGTATGGAATCCTTATTCCGCCAATGTGGAATTTATTCCAGTGTCGGACAGCTTTACGATCCGGTCGACTCCGATAGTCTTCTATATTATAAGGAAGCGAAAGACGGACAAATTTTAGAAGAAGGCATTAATGAAGCCGGTTCCATGTCTTCCTTTATCGCGGCCGGAACAGCGTATTCTACGCAAGGCGTGCCGACAATTCCATTTTATATTTACTACTCTATGTTCGGACCACAACGTGTGGGTGACTTAGTGTGGGCTGCAGCAGATTCTCGTTGCCGTGGGTTTTTAATTGGTGGAACCGCCGGACGTACAACCTTAAACGGTGAAGGTCTTCAGCATCAGGACGGGCATAGCCATTTGATGTTCTCTACTGTGCCGACTTGTAAAGCGTATGACCCTTGCTTCGCTTATGAAATTGCCGTGATCATTCGTGAAGGTATTCATCAGATGTATGAAAATGGTGAAGACATCTTCTATTACATCAGCGTTGGTAACCAAAACCATATCATGCCGCCGCGACCGGAACATTGTACAGATGAAGATATTTTAAAAGGGATGTACCGATTTAAAGCCTCTGAAAAACAAAGTGACCTCAAAGCACATCTGTTTGGAAGCGGGGCAATCTGTACACAGGTTTTAGAAGCCCAGAAAATTCTGGAAGATGAATTTAATGTTTCCGCGGATATCTGGAGCGTGACCAGCTATGTCGAACTTCGTCGAGAGGCTCTTCATGCGGAACGCGAAAATCTATTAAACGCCAATAAAAACAAAAAGACCCCTTTCATCACCGAAGCGCTCTCCAAAGAAAAAGGCGTCTTTACATTTGTTTCGGATAATATGAAAGCCTTGGCCGACGGTATTTCCCGCTGGGTTCCCGGAACAGCCAAATATTTGGGAACAGACGGATTCGGAAGAAGCGAAAGCCGCAAAGCCTTGCGCGACTTCTTTGAAGTTGATGCCAAACATATCGTCTTCGCGACTTTATTATCGTTAGCGGAAGAAGGTAAAATTAAAACCGAAGATATGGAAATGGCGGCCAAGAAGCTGGGCATTAGTCCGGATAAATTAAATCCAATGATATCTTAAGTCGCTCGTCTCTGGTTGCTCGTCGCTCGTGAAAACCAAAAAATGCGAGCAACGAGCGACAAGCAACGAGCAACATAGAAGGGTTTTTTATTATGATGGAATTTAAGTTACCAGAAGTTGGTGAAAATATAACCTCAGGGACTGTTGTTAGCATCGCTGTTAAAACCGGCGATGCCATCAAAGAAGGCCAGGATTTATTGGAATTGGAAACGGATAAGGCCTCCCTCCCTGTTCCCGCGCCCTGTGATGGTGTGATTAAAGAAATCTTAATCAAGGAAGGTGACGAAGTTCAAATCGGCGCTGTCATTATGAAAATCGAAGCAGGTGCAACGGCCGCAGCACCAAAAGCGGAAGAAAAACCGGCGAAGCCTGAAAAGAAAGAAACGAAAGTGGAATCTAAACCGGCTCCCGCGCCAAAAGCCGAACCTAAAGCCCAACCGGCATCAACTCCGACAACTTCAACGAAAACCAATGAAACTATTCCGGCCGCCTCTAAAAGCGTTCCGGCAGCACCATCTGTCCGTCGATTAGCCCGCGAATTGGGGATCGAGATTGCTTCTGTTCCCGGAACAGGGCCTGGTGGACGTATATCCGAAAAAGACGTTAAAGCTTTTGTTAAAGGAATTGTTGGTTCCGGTGGTGGCGCCATAGTCGGCGGCGGGATTCCATCAAAACCGCTTCCTGATTTTTCCAAATTCGGTGAAGTTAACCGTGAAAAGATGAGTAAAATCCGTCAGGTCACGAAAGACCATATGGCGTTTTGCTGGAATACTATTCCCCATGTGACTCAATTTGATAAAGCCGACATTACCGATCTGGAAAAAATGCGCAAAAAATATTCCAAACCAGACCGTAAATTGACGATTACACCTTTCTTGTTAAAAGTTATGGCGTCCGCGCTGAAAAACTTTCCGCAATTCAATGCCAGCATTGACGCGGCGAATAATGAAATCATCTACAAAAAATATTTTAATATCGGTGTGGCTGTTGACACGGATCGCGGTTTACTTGTTCCTGTCATCCGTAACGTTGATCAAAAAAGTGTATTGGAACTTACAGATGAATTAACGGAAATGGCCGGACGTGCCCGCGACAAAAAAACCGGTCTTGATGAGTTACAAGGCGGTTCGATGACATTGACAAACCTCGGTGGCATCGGTGGAACAGCTTTTACGCCGATTGTCAACTGGCCGGAAGTTTGTATTTTAGGTGTTTCCCGTGGAGGATACGAGCCGCGTTATGAAAACGGACATTTCACACCACGTTTAATGCTTCCTCTATCTTTATCTTACGATCACCGTTTGATTGACGGCGCTGATGCCGCCCGATTCTTGCGCTGGATTTGCGAAGCCATTGAACAACCTTTTTTAATGGAACTTGATAAATAATTTCTGTGATCGGTGGTCCGTGACCAGTGATCTGAAAAATCCAAAACAGAACACAGACCACTGAACACAGATCACTGAAAAGAAAGATGAAACATGCTTGAATTCAAATTGCCCGAAGTTGGTGAAAATATAACATCCGGAACGGTTGTCAGCCTTGCTGTTAAACCCGGTGATACGGTTACAAAAGGACAAGATCTTTTGGAACTGGAAACGGATAAAGCATCCCTTCCCGTTCCTTCCCCTTGCGATGGTGTGATTAAAGAAATCCTGGTGAAAGCCGGAGATGAGGTACAAATCGGCGCCGTTATTATGCATATTGAAGAAGGAGCCGGATCAGAATCTTCGAGTGAGGCCCCTCAAGAAAAGTCGGAACCGAAAAAAGAAGCTGCTCCATCAACACCTGAACCTTCACCAGTAACCAGCAACCAGCAATCCGCCCAAAATTCTAATACGGGCGAGACAACTGATAAAGACACTCAGGTTGTTGTTATCGGCGGGGGACCTGGCGGATATACTGCCGCGTTTCACGCCGCGGATCTTGGTTTAACAACAACATTGGTTGAATTGGATGCCAATCCCGGTGGGGTGTGTTTATATCGAGGGTGTATTCCTTCCAAGGCGTTATTACACGCTGCCAAAATTATGAATGATGCTAAAGAAGCCAAAGATATCGGATTAGAGTTTGCCGCCCCAAAAATCAATCTGGACCAGTTGCGTAACTGGAAAAATAGTGTAGTCGATCAATTGACCGGCGGCTTAGGACAACTTTCCAAAAAACGTAAAGTTAATTTTATTCAAGGGCGCGCTACTTTTCTTGATTCCAATACTTTATCTATTGATATGACCGACGGCCGGCAACAAACGCTAACCTTTGAGAAGGCGATTTTGGCAACAGGCTCCCGTCCGATTATGATTCCAAGTTGGCCAAAGTCTGACCGTATTATCGATTCGACTGGAGCGCTTGAAATCAAAGACATTCCAAAGTCCATGCTTCTCGTCGGAGGTGGCGTCATTGGATTAGAATTAGGAACAGTTTACGCTGAACTTGGTTGCAAACTGGATGTTGTGGAAATGCTACCGACACTTATTACCGGCGCGGACCGTGATATTGTTTCCGTTTTAGAAAAGAAACTTAAACGTATCCTTGAAAGCATTATGCTGGAAACAAAGGTCACTGCTATGGAAGAAAAGCCAAACGGTATCCTTGTAAAGTTTGAAGATAAGAATGGAAAAACATTTGAAAAAGAATACGAAAAAGTTTTGGTCGCTATCGGACGCCGTCCAAACTCTGAAAACATCGGTTTGGAAAATACTAAGGTAACGGTTAATGAGCGTGGTTTTGTGGATGTGAATGCGCAACAATTGACAAGCGATCCTTCTATTTATGCGATTGGTGACATCGTAGGCCAACCGATGCTGGCCCATAAAGCCTCCCATGAAGGCATTGTGGCCGCAGGCGCAATTGCTGGCCATAAAGTGGCCTTTGAACCCAAAACCATTCCAGCCGTTGTTTATACAGATCCTGAAATTGCCTGGTGCGGTCTGACTGAAATAGAGGCCAAAGACAAGGGAATTGAGTATCATGTGGCCAAATTTCCTTGGGGGGCCTCCGGACGGGCTATTACTATGGCCCGAACCGATGGTTTGACAAAAATTTTATTTGATCCAAAAACGGAAATTATTATCGGCATGTCTATCGTTGGGCCCGGTGCCGGAGAGTTGATTGCTGAAGGGGTTTTAGCGGTCGAAATGGCGGCCACGGCAACAGACTTGAAAATGAGCATTCATCCTCACCCGACGCTGACAGAGACAATTATGGAATCCGCAGAAAGCTTTTTCGGCCATGCGACCCATATTTACCGTCCTAAAAAATAACCCTCCCGTTTCCTTAATAATGACGTCTGGAACCCGGAAAATGAAGGCCTTTGAAAATATTTTTTAATTTTTTTTTCACACCCTGTTAAATATTTTTCAACATGCATTCAAGTTATTTATTATTAATATGTTACGAATCTCATAACTAAAAAGTCGATAAAAGATTCTTCTTGACTTATAAAGGTTTTTCGTGCAGAATAGTGAAGCTTTGACGGCAAGTAATTCTGATTCACACCCTACCAAGAAACACAATCAGAACAGAATGCTGTTTAATCATAGAAATTTTTTTGGAAAAAACCTTAAACGTACGTAAACAACATTGGGAAAGGATGACTCAAAATGAACGGAAGAACTAAGTTATCGGCAATTTTCTTCACAGCTCTTTGCCTGCTTACGCTTCACACATCTTCTGCGTCTGCTTTTGCCCTTGCCGGTGATTATACTGGTCCACTGGAGTTTAAATTCTCCGATTTTTCTATGGGGACTTTATACCAGTCTAGTTCTGGCGGATATGGCAATGCGGATAACGTAGAAAACGGTTGGGGAATTTTTAAGATCAATCTTATCAAAACTCCTGCAGCTCAAACATTATGGTTTGACGGTAAAGACGGCGAAGAGTTAACAGGTATTTTCTACGGTATTGATGACGACCTTTGGGAAGTATCAGGCTCTGGCCTAAACATTCAAAGTGTTGGTGGTATTATCGATGTTTACCTTGATAGCTCACCTGACTTTGATCCTACTGGTGGACCGGCAGCCCGTACAACAGCATCAACGTATCCAACTGTTACTGATGGTGAGCTTTTCTTAAGATTAGCTATGACACCTGGTATCAAATTTGGAAACGCTGATACAACAGATGATCACATTGAATACAACAATGACTTAAACGCAACAACATCTCCTTTTACAGGAAATGGAGCTTTCTATGCTAATGTCGTTGGTGGAACATATGCTGATATCTTCGATACAAACATTCACTGTATTCTAGATGACAATGGTGTTGAACACTGTAACGATTTCTTCGGTATCTTCGACACAACGTCTCCAGGAGAATATCAGTGGTTGGTTAGTAGTGAAGACCCTATCTCAGGAGCTTCTCAAGCACCTGTACCAGAACCAGCAACACTTGCTATTTTCGGTACTGGTCTAGCTGGGATGATCGGACTACGTAAAAGAAAAAATAGCTAAGCTATTTTTCTGATATAAAACATTAAACCGGGAACGTTAAACAACGTTCCCGGTTTTTTTATGGAATAAATCCGACTGCATCATTGACAGCCTAGCTTAAACACCCTAAACTACTTTCATGCCGGCAAAAAAACAACACCCTATAGAAACCTTTTTTGAGGCCGCCTTATGGAAATCCCGAGGCATTATCATTCTGGCGGTAGTCTTCTCTATCATCTCCTCTTTCGCCCTATTTGTGGCCGGCAGCTGTAAAATCGGACTATCCGTTGTAAAAACATTCGCCCATCCGGAACAAATCGATAACTATAATTATTTACTTATTAATATTATCGGTGCGGTAGACTTGTATTTGATAGGAATGGTTCTGATGATTTTCGGTTTCGGTATCTACGAACTTTTTATCTCTAAACTGGATATTGCTCATGAGGACTCGGAACTTAATATCCTGGAAGTCCAGTCTCTGGATGATTTAAAAAACCGCCTTTTGAAGGTCATTGTCATGGCCATGGTGGTTCACTTCTTTAAAGTCATTCTGGAAATCCATCCTACAAATTCACTGGAAATGCTTTTCTTAGGCGGAGCCATTATACTGATTGCCGGAAGCACTTACTTTATCCGCAAGCACTAAAACTCACCTTTTATTCAACCATTAGTAATCAAATATAAAGAGATCCTGACTGACGTCCACAAAATCTCGTACGGATTTTCCATGGGGAACGCCAAGAATGGGAGGTTTGAGGCTTGTACTAAAAGGTGAATCTTCGAAATAATAATTGGGGACCGAAACCTGCAATCCAAAAAAGGATAACATTAAAATAACGGTCAAGATACATGGCAGGATAATTTTGGTACGTGTTTTCATATTTGTCGCAAATGTGAGACTTAAATATAATACGCCGATAAAAAGTCCGCCTCCCCAAACAAGCTCAATGAGATCATGTAACATAGAACTGTTTGCATAGTACGCAAGATATTGATTCGTGACGCTAAATATCATACCAAGGATATTCCACAGGCAAAAAATAGAAACATGCGCGGAGAAATACGCCCGATGACGGACAATTGAACCCACAAATGCCCAGAATCCCATCCAGAATAATAAAACAATTAACCCGATCACCGGATAAAACAAAAACTTGGTCACGGCTTCCTTAGTAAAGGTGGATATATAATTTCCGAAATACAAAAGTCCGGTAAACACAAACAATAGGCACCATGCGGTCAGGGGAGATTGAATTCTGCTAAGAAATGAGCCTTCACTATCAAGAGTATATTCCGGTTCAACCGGATGGGAGTCACGGTAAAGACGTAAACGCGTGTGTCCTATCGTTATTTCCGCTCCCGAACGGACCTGTAGTTCTTCTACCTTTTCATAGCGGCGTAAGAGATATGTACCATTTCTGGAGCCTAAATCTTCTATCCATAACCCCTCTTCATTTAAACGAACGGATAGATGGTTCTCAGAAATATAGGGATCCGTCAGGATTAAATCATTTTGAAAGCCCCTACCGATGGTAATTTCGTCCTTATCAAACACCTTAAAATCCTGGTGCCCTCTATGCGATGTCAGCAATTCAACCACTATTCTTCCCATCGGATTTCTCCCATAAATCTCTCCACAAGATCTAACACTTTCTCCTGACTAATACCCATAAAAATCATTTGGCCCA
>JAGQKQ010000064.1 GCA_020430005.1 Candidatus Omnitrophota bacterium | reverse complement strand
TTTAATTGCTGTTGACTATGTGGAGCACGCCTTAAAAGAATTGGATTTGGTCAAAGGAGTTTCTATCAGTGAAGAGGCGTTTCATGGTCACAATATTAATTCCTATTATTACGACCATGCGATAGAAATAATCAACAACATATTGCAAAGACAAGTTTCTCTGGAATATTTTCTTGAGGATGATGATATTCAACACTTTCGAGATCTGACAGAGCCGAAGATAGTGAAGAACGGAAATGACGAGCATGGACATGGGCATGGTGATCATTCTTATGATAAGGAAAAGTACTATTATGATCCGCAAACGCACCAGTTGATTAATAAAGAAACAGGAAAGCCGAAAAACGAGGAAGAGCAAAAGGAGTCCGATGCATTAAGTCCGGACGATCAAAAGTTTATTGATGCGTTTACGGCATACAAAGAAGCGTTAACATCCGTATCACAGTATTATTTCGATGTTGAGCGTTCTCCAACGATTGAAATGAACACCATTGTTAACGCGTTAAACGGTGGTTATGTCACGCCCGCTTCTGGCGGTGATCCGGTGGCGAATCCTAAATCGATTCCCGCCGGACGTAATACGTACGGTATTGACGCTGAACGTGCTCCGACCAAAGAGGCATGGAATGTCGGTGTGAAATTGGCACGGCAAATTATCGATGTCAGATTGAATGATACCGGAGATTATCCAAAGAAAGTTGCGTTTACTTTGTGGAGTAGCGAATTTGTTCGTCAGCAGGGAATCACCATTGCCGAAATTTTATACCTTCTGGGTGTGGAGCCTGTTCGCAATTCGAGAGGAACGGTCCATGATGTGCATTTAATTTCTATGGAAGAATTGAAAAGGCCGCGCATTGATGTGATTGTGCAAACTTCCGGACAATTCCGCGATCTTGGTGCTTCTCGCCTGTATTTAATTAACAAGGCGGTCAAACTGGCCGCGGAGGCGGATGATGATGGCGAGTATCCAAATTATGTAAAAGAAGGAAATATTCTCGCCGAGAAAATCATGAAAGAAAAGGGCGCATCTCCGGAGCGTGCGCGTGAATTGGCCCATATTCGGGTTTTTGGTGGAGTCAACGGAAATTATGGTACGGCCATTATGGAGATGGTGGAAGACGGAGATTCGTGGGAAGAAGAGGATGAAGTCGCCCGTCAATATCTCATGAATATGGGGGCTATGTACGATAAAGATAATTGGTCGCAATTCCAGCCGGGTATGTTTGAGGCCGCGATTCAGAATACAGATACCATTGTCCACCCGCGATCTTCCAACACATGGGGGCCGCTATCACTTGATCACGTTTACGAATTCATGGGTGGTTTAAACAATGCGATTCGTTATGCCACCGGTAATGAACCAAACGCCTATTTCAGTGATTTAAGAAATAAAAACAGGCCGAAGATTCAGGGGGCCAAAGAGGCAATCTGGACGGAGGCGCGCACAACGCTCCTTAATCCGAAATATATCGCGGCCTTGCAGGAGGGCGGCGCATCTTCAGCAGAAGTTTTTGCCGAAACCATGCGGGATACTTATGGCTGGGATGTTATGAAACCGGAAGTGATCGATGAAGAATTATGGGATGGATTATATGATGTTTATGTTAAGGATGTTCATGGACTGAATATTGAGGAATTCTTCCGTCGGGAGAATCCGTATGCCTTGCAGGAGATGACCGCGGTCATGCTGGAAGTTGTACGTAAAGGATATTGGAAGCCGGGTAAAGAGGTTATCAAAGATATTGCCGAATTGCATGCCTCTCTGGTAAAGGATTACAAAGCGGGCTGTAGTCAGTTTGTTTGTGATAACGCTAAGCTGAGAGAAATGATCAGTCAGCAATTAGACGAAGCATTAAAGCAGGATTATCTTGAGCAGATTAATCAGGCCAGGGTCGGCCAGGCACAGGAAAGCCAGGAAGGCATGGAGCTGAAAAAAGAAAAGCTGGACTTTGAAAAGGTCAAAGAAACATTCCAGGAGAATATGGGAGCGGTTGTGACAATGTTGGTTATCGTGGCGCTGTTTTCTCTGGCTGTTCTATTCGGCGCGAAGGGAAGGAAAGCGTGATGTCCCAGAAAAAGGAAGATCTGGAGCAAGAGATTATTAATGAGATTCTTAAGTCTATTAAAGACGTTAAGTTTGGAGAAGTCTTGATAACTATCCATAATTCTAAAGTTGTTCAAATCGACAAAAAGGAAAAAAAACGGTTTGGTTAGATTCTTTACAACGGCCGTAAATATATTAAGGAACGCTACCGTACACGCGGTGTATGTCATAAGGATTCGCTGAATTCCAACCGGAAGACCGGAGGGTTGAGTGGTTAGGAAAGGTATAAACAATGAGAGGTTTAGGATTGAGCAAGCAAATAATGATTGTGTTCGGGGGGATTATGATGTTATCTACCATCATGAAAGCCGAAGTTTCCTGGGCGGTATCTATGTCGGAAAGAGCGGACAGAATGAAGGACAGGGTTGTTATTATCGGAACAAAAACGGAAACTACCTTATTTGATTCCCCACAATCTGTCGGGCTTTTAACAGCGGAAGACTTGGAAAAAAGTTTGGCTCAGGATCTGGGGGAGGCGTTACAAGAAATTCCCGGTGTTAATATTGATGGCGGGCCGCGGGCAATCGGAAAAACACCGAATATCCGCGGTTTGAGTGACTCCCGTGTTCAGCTTAGGCTGGATGGTGCCCGTATGAACTTTCTCACGGGACATAAGGGACAGTTGTTCGTTGATGTGGATAATATCCAGAAAATAGAAGTTTTAAAAGGGGGAGCTTCCGCCCTTTATGGTTCCGATGCGATGGGCGGAGTTATCAACATTACGACGAAAGATCCGGGGGATCTTTTAAAAGAGGGAAAAACGTTAGGTATGAAGTTGGGGGTTGATTATAACTCTGTGAATGTTGAGCATCAGGAAAGTCTAAGTTTTTTTACCAAACCGACTGAGAAGTTTGAGTTTATTACGAATTATAACCGATGGGATTCCGCACCTAAAATTCGACTGGGAGATGGAACGCATCTGAACAACGCTGAACAAAAGGGATTTGATTCTTTAAACAAAATGATTCTCCATCCAACGGAAAGTAGTGATGTAACATTCACATATAATAAATATGATGAGAATGCCAAGGTTCCAAGTAATCCGGCTTCGACGGTTTCCAATGAAAATCCTTTACAGAAAAGAGAGACAGAGCGCCAGCTTGTTAAAATCGGTATTGCCAATAAAGCTGCAGGGGAATTCTTTGAAGATTTTGGCGCGGATATTTATTATCAAACGACCGAAATTACAGAAGATCGTCAGAATGCCGCCCTGCGGGAAGATACATTGGGAATTGGAACATTCGGATTTGAAGTAAAGAACAGTAACATTCTGGATGTCGCAGGTTTACCGAATATTTTGACTTACGGAATTGAATACTATAAAGATATTGCCGAGGGGGAACGCAACACTGGTACCGGAGGAGCAGATTTAGGAAGTTTTCCTAATGGAAATTTCCAGGGTGGTGCTGTTTTTCTTCAGGATGAAATCAGTTTCTTTGATGACAAGCTGACTGTGATTCCCGGTGTCCGCTGGGATTATTTTAAATCGGAATCTTCGCTTAATTCTAAAAATACCGATAATCGTGTTAGTCCTAAAATTGCTTTGGTTTATCGCATTGTGGAAGAGTTGAATTTCTTTACCAGTTATGGATTAGGTTTCCGCGCGCCGAGATTATTAGAATTGTACCCTTCAGGGCAGCATTTTCCGGGAAATAATTTTCAGTCGAATTCTAATTTGAAGCCTGAAAAAAGTCAGAATTTTGAAGCCGGATTCCGTGGAGACTGGGGCCGCTTCAGCTTTGAAACGGCATATTTTCTGATTAAGGCGGATGATTTTATCGAAACAATTGTCGCGTTTGATACATTTCCCGGAACGACGACGTCACGAAATGTCAGTGAAGTCGAAATCTGGGGTGTTGAGAATTCCGTTGATTTTTATATCGGCAGCGGTTTGTCTACATTTGCCGGATTTGATATTATTCGGGGAAAAGACATTACCGATGAAACGCCGTTAACATCGATTATGCCGGATCAATTACGATGGGGGCTTAAATACCAGAATGAAGAGGATACATTACACGCTTCCTTAACGGGTCGTTTTGTGGATAAACAATACCGCACTCCGGATTCATCGACGCATACGTCAGGGTACGCGGTTTGGGATATCAAAACACAGATCGCAATTCCAGGCTTGGAAGATGCCAAGTTGAGTCTTGGAATTGAAAATGTTTTTGACAGAGCCTACCGGGAACATTTATCTTCCATTCCGGCGGCTGGCCGCAATTTTGTTGTTGGTTTATCCAAAAGCGTTCAGTGGTAATCTGCTGCTAAATAGTATGTAAAAGTTGTCCGACAAGCCGGTCTCAGCAGGGCCGGCTTGTCTATTTATGGAAGTCCATTTATGCTTCCAAAAAATATGGAAAATGGTATTATATATGGAAAAAACACGTCTTGAATAAGGAGCATAACGAAAGGGAGAGATTGATGAAGAAAGTTTTGATAATGGTTTTGGCCGCGATGCTTGCTTCAAGTACAGGCTTTGCGAGAACGGAAATTATGGATGCCGAGGTTCAGCAGGCGCAGAAGATTAAAAAGAAGCGTTATTTTTGGACGAAGCAACTGGACGATTTAAAAATTATGGGGAAGGTGAAACACATCCCTGAAAATAATAAAGTCATTGTACCTTATTTCCGTGTCACCTTTGCAACAGGTGGAAAATATCTTAATGCGGTTGGAGGAATTACAACATCCAAAACAAAGATTTATTCCAAATTAAACGGTGTTGAAGAAAGTATCATGCAGGATGTTACCAACGCAATGTATGACGATTTGATTCAGCAACTGAAAGATGCGGGATATGAGGTGTTGGATGTGTCAACGTTGGATGATAATGCCACCTACCAGAAATTAGCTGAGAGCAGTAAATTTCCTGTTGTTAAGAAAAACTTTGCGCAATTTACACCAAACAGCCGTTATTTTCCGGGTACGGTGTCTGTAAAGGCTTTTATGCTGGCGCGTGATGTGGACGCGTTAATGTTAAAGGCTGATTATACGGTTAACTTTATTACGATGGCACGTAATGAAAAGAAATTTAATCTTTTGAAAGATAAATCGGATGTTGCCGTTGGTCAGGGGATTAATGTTTTCGGTGAATTAGCGGTCATCACGGAAAAAGGTCCGGTTGCTTTTATGATCCAGCAGCCCATTAATTCGGCCTTTCCAATCGGAGAAGTGGTCGATGCCACAACAGGAATGAATAAGGTTAGTGACGGAGTGGCTCTTGTTGGATCGTTGTTGGGTGGCAACGTGGGTAACCGCCAGTCGACCAGTACAGTAGAAGTTAACGCGGAACCGGAAGCTTATAAAAAGGCAACGGCGGACGCCTTATCAAAATCAAACGGGACGCTGGTATCTTTTATGGCGGCCAGTATTGCCGGAGAAGATCTGGATGAACAAGATCTTCAGGCGGAGTAATTGGGCTTACTATGATGAAAGTCGCTGTTTTTAATACCAAAGCTTATGACAAACAATACTTATCGGAGGCGGCTCAAAATCATTCGCATGAAGTGATTTTTTTTGAAGCGCCTCTGAATAAGAATACTTGTAAGCTGGCATCCGGTTTTGATGTTGTTTGCGCTTTTGTGAACGACCATCTGGATAAAGATGTCTTGACGTTATTATCCAAAGAAGGTGTACGGTTGCTGGCCTTGCGGTGTGCGGGTTTTAACAATGTGGATGTAAAGACGGCCGAATCATTAGGGATAACCATTGCCCGCGTGCCGGCGTATTCGCCGCACGGGGTTGCCGAACATGCCGTGGCGATTATGCTGGCCTTGAACCGTCAAATTTACCGGGCGCATAACCGTATCCGTGAAGGAAATTTTTCGCTCGAAGGTCTGCTGGGATTTCAAATGCACGGAAAAACAGCCGGCATTATCGGTACTGGAAAGATTGGAGTGCTGACCGCGAAGATTTTGTCCGGTTTTGGTCTGCATATTCTGGCGTATGATCCGTATGTTAATCCGGAATTAAAAGGCATAGCGGAATATGTTCCTTTAAATAAACTTTATGCGGACAGTGATATTATTTCGCTGCATCTTCCACTAACACCGGATACCTATCACATTATTAACGCACAGAGTGTTCAGCAAATGAAAAAGGGTGTGATGATTGTCAACACAAGCCGTGGCGGTTTGATCGACACCCAAAGTGTGATTGAAGGGTTGAAATCGGGAATCATCGGTTATCTTGGCTTAGATGTATACGAAGAAGAGGATGGCCTCTTTTTTGAAGATCTTTCCGGTCATGTCATTCAGGATGACACATTTGCGCGTCTTTTAACTTTTCCGAACGTGGTTATTACCGGTCATCAGGCATTCTTCACAAAAACGGCCCTCAGCAATATCGCCGAAACCACCTTGAAAAACATTTCGGATTTTGAGGCTGGTCAATTGGATCCGGCGAACATTGTTAAATCCGAATTCGTTAAATAGATTATTTGTGTATCTTTAAAAAGGAGCTCATCATGCCAAACCGATTTTTAAAAGCTCTTCTGCTTATTGTCGTTATTTTTTCCGCCACAAATCTTTTCGCCCAGCCGTATATCATTGAGCAATTGGATAATTCTCCACGCCATCATGAGTGGGTGGAAATTGCCTCCGGAGAGCGGACAGTACACAGCTTTGTTGTTTATCCCGAGGTATCCGAAAACGCGCCGGTTGTTATTGTTATTCACGAAAATAGGGGATTAACAGATTGGGTGCGCTTATTCGCCGACCAATTGGCGGAGGCAGGCTATGTTGCGGTTGCTCCGGATTTGCTTTCAGATTTCAGTGAAGAATATTCCCGCACGTCGGATTTTCCATCGTCCGACGCCGCACGCAACGGAATTTATGAGTTGAATCCATCTCAGGTAACAGCTGATTTGATGGCTGTGCAGGCTTACGCTCAAAGTATTGCGGCGGCCAATGGAAAAACGGCTGTGGTAGGATTTTGCTGGGGTGGTAAACAATCGTTTCGGTTTGCTACCAATAATACGAATATTAAAACAGCGTTGGTCTTTTATGGAACCGCACCGGAAAGTGAAGAAGAGTTAAATCGTATTCAGGTCCCGGTCCATGGATTCTACGGCGGGGATGATCAGCGAGTGAACGCCACAATTGATGCAACCGCAGAACAAATGACAGCTTTGGATAAAAAGTATGATTATGAAATTTATCCCGGAGCCGGACATGCCTTTATGCGTAAAGGGGATGATCCGGAAGGTTCTTTGGCCGATCATGCCGCCCGTGATGCCGCCTGGAAAAGAATCAAAGATATTCTGAGACAACTATAGTTTTTATTAAGCGAAAAATCGTCGAACGCCAAAAGCCGATCCGCCTAGTAAGAATAAAGCTGAACTGATCGGTTCCGGAACCAGTGTCGCGTGGACTTGAATATTGTCGATTTTTCCGAAGTCTTTTTCACCATTATCTAACCAGAAGGCAATCCAAACGTTTTCCTCGCCGCTAGGTAGCGCGTAATCTTCAATGGATTTCCATTCTCCACGGTCACGCACAATTTCGGTCCAGTCCGTATTCCACCAGCTTTCAGCTGCGCTTTGACTGCCGCCAAGATCTTCTGTAAAGAAGTCACGGAAACAGCCCGGTTCACCATTACCCAAGCATGAGCCAAAATTAAGATCGCCTATCAGATATCCGGCCACAACTTTATCTTGTCTGTCGGTATGGAAGGTCCGGTAATCGAAGCTTAATTTAACATCGGTGTAATTGAGAGTGTTGATATTAAAGAGAAGTCCGGCTTCGTCTTCAAAACGGCCAGTGTGGGTGTTGTTGGGAGAGCCGCCGAATTTCTGAACAGCTAAATCCTGATCAATCGTACCATCATCATATTCTTCAAAACGTCCGCCATACCATATTTCATTAGCCCCCTCAGAAATTTTTGGGATGCCTTTGTTAATCGGATCAAAAGCAGGGTATTCATCCGGGAAATAGGAGTATCCTTCAAAATCCTCATAAAATAATGTGGTTTCGGTCGCGTTGGCCTGGGCAGAAAGTGTAAGAATAATAACGGAACAAAGAATGCCAACGAGTAAGCCTGGTTTTGGTATGCCGCTGTTCATGTCTCCTCCTTGCAGATTTGGTGAAATGGGATTAGTTCATTTTTCAGGGAACGATCGTTCCTCAAAGACGTCTTATACTAAACAGGTTGTGTTACGGAATAATGGAGGAATCTTGAAATCATTGTAAAATCTGCATTTTTTTCAAAAAATGGATTTCAGGAGATTTTATCAGAATTACCCGATTTTACCCAAAAAACGCCAATTTTACGCTGATTTTGGGTTAATGTTGCCAAAAATTCACATAAAGTTTGCAAAAAAGTACGATTCAGGTTGTACATTTGAGGTGGAGGACTAGATATGAGAAAAGTTGATATGCATGTGCACTCGAAATATTCCCCTACGCCATCGGAGTGGTTCTTACGGCAAATCGGGATGAACGAGTGTTATACAGAGATTGAGCAGGTCTATCAAATGGCCAAGGCTAATGGGATGGACTATGTGACGATTACGGACCACAATACGGTCGACGGGATTATTGAACTGAATAAAAGACACCCTGAGGATACTTTTACCGGGGTTGAGATCACCACCGGTTTTCCGGAAGACGGCTGTAAAATGCATGTTCTTCTTTATGATATGACCAAAGAGCAGTATGACGTTATCGAGCAAATCCGCAAAAATATCTACGATGTGCGTGATTATATTATCAAACACAATATTCCTCACTCTGTTGCCCATGCCACTTACGCGGTAAACAACCGTTTAAGTATGGATGTATGGGAAAA
>JAGQKQ010000063.1 GCA_020430005.1 Candidatus Omnitrophota bacterium | reverse complement strand
CGTTCAAAATGCAACGGCAGCGCGATAAGCCGACCGTTACGAACAGCGATCGTTTCAAACACACCGGGCGCACGCACAATCCCCGGCGTTAAAGTATTGATAAACGCCTCGTGCTTTTTTACATACTGTCCGTCATGAAAAATAGTGTATTGCGGGCCAACCGGCTGATTAAAAGTTTCTTTTAAACAGTCCTGAATAGCCTTGGCTTTCACCAATGTTTCTATATACTCCGCCTCGGGCTGAGAATCTGCCACAATACCACTGCCGACATGAAAAAGAATTGTCTGCTGATCAGATAAAAGCGTACGGATCAAAACATTAAAATCCATGTCTCCGTTAAAATTAATATATCCCATTACACCTGTGTAAATTCCCCGACGAACAGGCTCAACTTCTTCAATAATCTGCATCGACCGGATTTTAGGACATCCTGTGATAGACCCGCCGGGCAAACACGCCTCCAACAGATCAAAGGCATCATGGTCTTTTCTCAACATCCCCTCAACAGTGGATGTCGCCTGATACACCGTTTTGTATTTTTCAATGGTCCGCATGGTTTTAACGCTCACTGTCCCGTACTCGCAGACACGGCCCAAATCATTTCTTAAAAGGTCGGTTATCATCAGCAGTTCCGCCTTTTCCTTTGGGCTTTCTTTAATTTCTTTCAAATACTGCGCGTCCTGTTTTTTATTTATACCCCGTGGACGCGTTCCTTTCATCGGACGGGTCTGCACCTTGCGCCCCTCCAGTTTTAAAAATCGCTCCGGAGAACTGCTCATGACTGTCTGCGCGCCCGCATCGAGATAGGCAGAAAATGACGACGGTGAAAGATCACGGAGTTTTTTATAAACCTTTACTTTATCCACCGGAAATCCGGCGACATCATATTCAAATTGTTGAGAAAGGTTAACTTGATAAATATCCCCCTTGGCGATATAGGCCAGGGCCTTATTTACCGCAGAAAGATAGGCATTTTTACTGAAACTGCTTTTAAAATGATTTTGAAATGCCCCGTTATATTCATATAGACTTCGCCGGGAAACACCGGCCTTTAATTTTTGTTCGATATAGGCAATCTTTTTTCGGGCCCGCTCCTTTTGCCGTTTGACATCTTTAGCCGGAAGTCCTGTTGAGGAAATGATCAGACGCTTTTCATAATGATCAACGGTAATCACCGTATCATAAAATCCGAAATAAACGTCCGGCGTTTCATTATCCTGCACGGAAGAACGGCGGAGAATATTCTCCTGTCTGACACCATAATCATAACTGATAAATCCCACAATACCGGCAGGCAGTGGTGTTTTGGTCGTCCTCGAAATCGCATTTTTATAACGGTTAAATTTTTTCTGAAGCGCGTCCAGAGAGCGGACGTCCTTCGCCCGGTAAACATCAAAAGGGGCAAAACCGATAAAAGAGTACCGTCCCCGATCGGCGTTTTTCTGACTGCTGTCGAGAAAAAATACATGGGGCTCATCGCGAAAGATTTCGAAAACCCGCACAGGTTCAATATTTAGAGGGCGTGATGTTATCATTTTTTAGTAATCGTATATAATGGCAAAAGCACCTTGGGATGAAAGGACTCTTTCACCTTTTTAAGAGATTCCAGAAAAGAGTCATCCATGACGTTAATAAAACGATACGGCTGTAACTCCTCGTCCTGACATAATTGATTGAAGATAAAAACGGACAATCCTTTCACCGATAAATCGGTAATTTCAAATAAAACACAAAAAACATCATTGCCAACGGGATAGCCGAAGGTATAACCAGATAACTTTCCATTAATATAAACAACGCGTCCTAAAAGACCGAGCTCCCGATAATATTTTAAGGCTGTCCGATGAACCTGCTCATTTTCTATCAGCATATGCCGGTAGATATCGTCGTCATGCGCCTCTGCCCGCTGCTCTTTCCAGCGTTGATAAAGATCAAGACACTCCTGATATTGACCATCGCCATACAGGTCGTATTCATAGGTATAATGTTTTGTAAAATGATTCAATGCGGAACGTTTGGTTTTATACGCGTTTCCCTTTAGTTCAATCAAGTCCTTCTTATAATAGCAGTACTCATGCCCTTTTTGAAAATGCTTATAGTGCTCCACCGGAAAATGCTTTAATACGGCCTGCGGAACATTATCAATCCTGGCAGTGTTTCCTTTCATTATGGTAAAGCATTTAGCCAAAGTCGCGGCATTAAATTTTCCAATCGGCGGAAGATATAAAAATTTTTCTCCATTCTGCCCGGCAAAGACGCATAAACAATCATCAATGATTTGAAAATCAAAATCAAAAAAATCTTTCCAGTTAAACACCGCGTTAAACGCGAAAGGTGATTCTGAAAATGATTGTCCGGACAGATGCCATTCAAACGCGAACCGCTGGTTTAAAAGCTTTTCGTCTTCACCATTCTCAGAAAACGGAATTTCAAAAAGATTTTCGATTTCCTGTTCATGGCCTTTATAAGCGGAGAACAAATGTTTATTATGGGACAGAAATTTTATGACGTCGGACTGAAAGACATAATTCTTCAATGTTTCGAGATAAATTTCAAAGGCCTTATTATACCGTGTGTCTAAAATATGCGGGCATGCCAAGTGAACACCGACAAAATAGTGATTGTCCACTTGATACAAGAGAAACGGATAAAACGCGCATTCAAACGGCCGGACATCATAAATGCCGCAACGTTCTGTAGTGTTATCAAAAAACTGACACGAACAGGATTGGCATCCCTCTTTTGTCCGTACATAGGATTTGGAATCGATTGTGGTTTGGTTAAAAATCTTCTGAGCCAAAGACGGCTGTTTAAGTCTAAGATCATACACCTGATCCATACTGATCCTTGGCCGCCAGGAAGAGTCGGCTTCTTTAAACCGACAGCAGCCGTCGCACGACAAACATACATCTTGAGGAACATACTGGGGAATCTTCATTGCGTCGATAATTATTCTCCCAAAAACTGCAGGACAATTTCCCTTTGACGGGGCCGGTTATCAAAATCAATATAAATAATCTGCTGCCACGTTCCGAGAATCATTTTACGGTTATTAAAAGGAAAGGTTAATGACGGCCCTAACAGTGAGACGCGCAGGTGTGAATGCCCGTTGCCGTCACCCCAGGCCTGGTCGTGATTGTAAGATCCCGGGGGAATTAAGCGATTAAACAAATCTTTGACATCCTGTTCCAGACCCGGTTCGTATTCACAGGTGGTCAACGCGCTGGTCGATCCGACAACACTAATATTCACAATTCCATTGTTTATCGATAAACCCGACAGAGCATGCGCAATGTCATCAGTGATATTGATGATATCGGCATGGCCCTTTGTTGATAAATGAAGACGCTCGGAAATAACCATAATTTAGTTGCTCGTTGCTGGTTGCTCGTCGCTCGCGTAAAAATCTTATCAGCAACAAGAAATCCTTTAGTCCTTTGA
Source organism: Candidatus Omnitrophota bacterium (assembly GCA_020430005.1). Lineage (GTDB taxonomy): Bacteria > Omnitrophota > Gorgyraeia > Zapsychrales > Zapsychraceae > JAGQKQ01. The sequence goes on along the minus strand of JAGQKQ010000063.1, from coordinate 5,450 downwards.
TCCCCTATTTAACTCGGCTTCCTAATTTAATTTCGCGTTCTGTGGTTAAGACAGATAAACTTTCATCATCAGAAACCGCCAAGATCATCCCCTGAGATTCTTCTCCACGGATGGTGGCTGGTTCAAGATTCGCCACAAAAATAATCTTTTTCCCGATCAATTCATCCGGCGTGTACGCCTTGCGGATACCGGCGACCAATTGACGCTCCTCCGAACCCGTATCAATTTTCAATACATATAAGCGGTCCGCGTTAGGATGCTCCTTCACTTCCTTGATTTCCGCGAGACGCAGCTCCACATTCATAAAATCCTGAATACTAATCATGTTTCATATCCTTTCTAGGCGATAAAATGCTTTTTATTTTATCGTCAATAGGTTTTGTGAACATAAGCAATAATTGTCTTTGATTATTGCTGACAGATCATGCGATGTTTCTGCGCATGATCTGCAATAACGCAAAACCGCAGCCAACAACCGCTATATAAGAGGAAGATATTGTAGCATAAGTACAGAAAGCCGTAAAATTTTCACCAGATACTAAAAACCCCTACTTTTTTAGCAGGGTTTTTGGGCAGGTCAGGTAATTTGCTTCACATATTGACTCGATTGCTCTTGCCTTCGGCTGCGAGGATTGATTGCCTCCCTAAATATTATCGTAGCAATCAATGGAACTCGCGCGGTTTTGCCGCTTTGCGACCTCAAACTGCCAAGACCCGCTAAATGAAAAAAGCCTTGTCCAGAAGGACAAGGCTTTTTTACATGGCGGGGTTGACGAGATTTGAACTCGCGGCCTCCTGCGTGACAGGCAGGCGTTCTAACCAGGCTGAACTACAACCCCAAAAATTTTGTTTTTTTTGCCAATCATGCGTAGATGCGTTCGCATGACAGACTTATAATTCTACTTCTTAATTTCTTATATTGATATATCACGCGTAAAAGCATCGCGTGACATATCTTGGGTTTTTTGCTTTGCAAAAAATCTGGTGGGCAATGAAGGATTCGAACCCTCGACCCCCTGAATGTAAGTCAGGTGCTCTAACCAACTGAGCTAATCGCCCAAAATTTTGAAAAAATTTTGGGCAGGTCGGTTTCTCCACGCTTCAGGGAGAAATCGACCGCCCAACATATTGTCAATTATCTTTAAGTCAATCATGCGCAGAAGCGTTCGCATGATGAACATTTCATAGACTCTATTTTTAGGACTTTAACAATCACGCGTAGAAACTTTCACGTGATTTCCCTGAGGTTTTTTCTGCAAAAAACCTCATGAGTGTCGCATATATTACTATAGAAATTCCTGGTTGTCAAAGATTTTTCTAGCCGATAAATGTCTTAATTTGCCCCATTAAGAAGGCCATAACGAACAGGGCCACCGTCTCAACAATCCCCAGAGCGATGATATAATTGGCCGCCCCTTTTCCGGTTTCAGCCAAAGCGTCACAGGCGCCTGCCGCCGCTTTTCCCTGCATCATAGCCGATGCTCCCATACCTAAACCGCCAAAAATCCCGATTCCCAATAAAGGAATCCCTTTGGCCGCCGCGCTGGCAATATTATTCATCAAAACCATCCCGTAAATTGTCTGTGACAATGGAAAACCAACCAAAATTGTAATCAAAAACGGCGCCGCTTTATTTTGCGAAAAACATTTTTTCCATGATCCCACAGCTCCCATTGCCGCAATCCCCGTTCCCAGCGCTGAACCTACCGCCGCTAAAGATAAACACGCAGCAACACCCAAGTCTGCATACCACTCCATTGAACCCCCCTTTTATTTATTGAATTAAACTTGTTTTAGTTTTTTCTTAAACGGATTGTATCTTAATCCGGCCCATTCCAAACCGATGTGTCCTGAGAATTCCAGAACATTCAAACGAATCGCATGAACCAAAATCGCCATCGCCGCGAGAACCATGTTCAGGATATGCAGAAAGACAAACAGAAAATAATTCAGCCCTCCCGGCAAATCCGCGCCCGGCATACTGTTGGCCGCATCCGCCACCGCCACGGTAGCCAAACCGACAGCAAATAGACGAACATACGAAATAATATCCGTGCCAGCGCCAATAATACCCAGCATAAACGGAATCAACTGCTGCGGCATTTTCTTGGCCATCTCCTTAAACGGAAACATGAAGATAAATGACAACGCGATCCCGACGATAAAGAACCATTTCGCAAACAACGGAAATTCCCGTCCCAATACAAACATATTCGCCAGAAAATACATCCCCCAAACGATTAACAGCCAGCCTAGTTCGGCCAGAGCTGTTAAACTTGGCAATCGCCGTGTAAACGCCCAAACCCGTGCGACACTTAAATGTACCAACGCAATTGTGAAGCATAGCCACTGAAGATTTTCCGGGTCGTTCAACCAGGGAATAACCGGGCTAATGGAATCCGGAAGCCATTGTTGTCCAAAATACGTTCCGGTCAACACACCCCAAACAACTGTAAAACCGGTGAGAAGATATAATAGATGAAACGCCGTCTTATCTTTAATTTTATCTTTAAGTTTAAAATGGGCAAACATTGTCAACCCGCCGAATATTAATCCGTAAGCCGCATCACCAATTAACATACCGAAAAACAACGTAAAGAAAACGATGAAAACCTTACTAACGTCAACTTCATTATAACCGGGAAGAATTTCAATCATGTCCATTGCCGGTTTACTTAAATTTACAACTTTCGAATTTTTTAATAACGTAGGAACCTCATCATCTTCATCCGGGTCCTGAATAAGAATACCCCACCCTTCGGCTTTGGCTGTTTTTTCCAGGACCTCACTTTGCTCCGCCGGGATAAAGCCCTTTAACACCGACAGGTCCTCGTCATGTTTCATGCCAACCGATGCTTCTTCAAACGCCAGAATATCCTCACACTTCGCCAATGCCGTTTCAAAGGCCTTGAGATAACATAATTCATTTTCAATGATAGCTTCCAGCTCGGCAATTTTATCTTGCTCGGCAAGCTGAATACTTTGCATTTCGGCTAATCCGGTTTGCGGCGGCGTAACTTCATCAAAAGGCAAATCCTTATTCTCGTCCATAACCGCTACACAGCGCGCCTGTCCACCGGCTGTAAAAACTGTCTTTAAAATAATATCTTTAGGAACATTGTTTAATTGCTTAACCGGAATCTGACACAATTTTACAAAAAGACCTTTTTGCTTTAATACCCGGATATCATCCGGATTAAAGTCGCCCCACTTTTCCCACTGAGAAATCGCCACCTGACGCTTATTCATATCATCTTTGATTCCCTCAATTTCCTCTACATAACGCAAGATACCGTCCGCATGCGAATGCCATTCTGTCAGATTCTTTTGTTCAGCTTCTTTTTTAAGCGGTTTTAATACGGCCAGAACTTGTTCCAGTTTTCTACGTTCTTCCTGCATTTTCTGGACACCATGTCCCGACGGAATTTTATCATGTTCAACATGCAGAACCCCCAAATCCTGCAGTTGCCGCAAAACAGGCTTATGGTGCTTGTTCTGCATGATAATAAAAACTTTTTTCATTGGAACGATCATCTTACCTCAGATCTAAGATATACGATGTACGATCTAAGAAATCTCAAGCTTAAACCTCTTAAGCCTTACATCTTATCTCTTATTTCTAAGCGGCCATGGCCGCTTTGATTTCTACTTTCTTTTTGGCTACTTTACTGACCCCAACCGCATTGGCCTGCTGGTCACCAAGATAAATCCGGATTTTACGGATATTTTCCAGGCCTTCCGGAATCTTAATCTTTTCAAATAAGTTGACACGCTGCGTTGTCACACGCAGTTCCTTTTCCAACAGTTGAATTTGTTTCTTGATAATTTCACACTCTATCTTTAAGGCGACAAAACTTTTCATTTGTTCAACGGCCTGATCCGTCCAGAACGGTGTAAGATATAAATCATACTCCGCTTTTTTGAAAGTAACTTCTTTAAATACAGGAACATTAGCCCCGGCAATGTTCATACTATCGGTAATAACGTCTTCCGGAGCAATCCAATCCTGCAGATTAACCGACTCATCCGCCAGCAAACCCACCCACAATTTTATAGAATCTTCGGTGTCGTTCAGTTTAGCCTGAACTTTTTGAAGCTCCCGACGGGTTTCCAGAATTTTCATCTGGAGCTGTTGTTTTTTTAATTGAAGTGTCGGCAGATAACGGCGGAACTGTTTTAAACTATCCCGCTGTTTCTTTAATTCACCTTTTGTAAGTTTAATTTTAGACATGTTCTGGATACTTGATGCTTGATTCTCGTAGAACTATTTATAAAAATTGTATCATTACAATGCACCACTTAAAGTAATGACACCCATGTTAAAAACTGAGCACCAAGAACTAGGAACTAGCCGCTAGTTTGGGCCAATATTCGTCAATTAAAGCTTTATTCATTCCTGTTTCCGTCGGTTCGAAAATATCCGACAGAATTTTCCATCCCAAATCCAGGGCTTCTTCTAAAGGAATGTTAACGGAGAGATCCATAATTTCACCTTCAAAGCGTTGTCCGTAAACAAGAAGTTTTTCGTCCCAGTCGCTCATCTGAAATCCCATAGAACGTTTTTCCAGAACTTCACGGTAATCGGCGAACAGCTGAATCATACGGTCCATAATCGCACGATGATCCGATCGCGTCTTCCCGTTTACCTGCTGTTTCAAACGGCTTAAGCTTCCAAACGGTTCAATACGCCCGCCGCGCAGATAAAACTGACCTTCCGTAATATATCCGGTATTATCCGGAATCGGATGGGTAACATCGTCTCCTGGCATGGTTGTAACACCGAGGATGGTAATTGATCCGGCGCCGTCGAAGTCGACCGCTTTTTCATAACGGGCCGCTAACTGACTGTACAAATCTCCGGGATAACCGCGATTGGATGGAATCTGTTCCATCGTGATCGCAACTTCCTTCAACGCGTCGGAAAAGTTTGTCATATCAGTTAATAAACACAAAACCCTTTTTCCTTCCAATGCGAATTTTTCCGCAACGGCCAGACACATATCCGGGACCAGCAGACACTCAACTGTTGGGTCAGATGCGGTATGGATAAACAAAATAGAACGGGATAATGAACCATGTTTTTCCAATGTGTCACGGAAAAATAAATAATCGTCGTACTTTAATCCCATTCCACCAAGAATAATCAAATCAACCTCGGCCTGCATCGCGATACGGGCCAGAAGATCGTTATAAGGTTCCCCTGCAATTGAAAAAATCGGAAGTTTTTGAGATTCAACCAGTGTGTTAAAAACGTCAATCATCGGAATCCCGGTACGTATCATATTTTTAGGAACAACCCTCTTTGATGGATTAACCGACGGACCGCCAATATCAATGAGATTATCGGTCAGTGCCGGTCCGTTATCACGCGGATCGCCTCCTCCAGTAAAAATACGTCCCATAAGATCTTCTGAATACGACACATTCATTTGCCGTCCCAGAAATCGAAC
>JAGQKQ010000062.1 GCA_020430005.1 Candidatus Omnitrophota bacterium | reverse complement strand
TGTATTTATGACAAAAAAAGGAGATTAAGGATGAGACGAATTCCCTATATATTCCCGGTTTTTATTTTCTTCTGTGCGCTTATTTCATGGACACCTTCTTGGATGTCCGCACCGCTTCACGCCGAAGTTATTTCTAACAATCAGCCACAACAATTAGAGGCACCAGCGCATGTTCCTAATCGCATCATTGTTAAATTTAAAGATGATGCGGATGTCGGTGTTGTTGCTAATCAATTGAAGGGAACCCAGCAAGGCTTCTCGGCAATGACAAACAATGCCAATCTGGACAAGCTGAGTAGGAAATATAAAGTCAAAAAGGTCAGAAAATTATTTGGCGACTTCTCTGATCAGACCTATACAGCAACAGCCGGACAAATTTCAATAAATCAAGCGCAGGCTTCACGAAGAACTTTAAAGAACAAGGTTCGCACGGCTTTTGAAAAAACAGGGAAAACCCATCGCAATTTTAGTGAAGAACGTCTAGATAAAATCGCCTCCTTTTTGGATAGTACATATGTAATTGAAGTGGATTCTGATACCGACATGTATGAGGTCAGCCGGCAGTTTGCCAGTGATCCAAATGTGGAATATGCTCATCCTGATTACACAATGGAAATTTATTATGTTCCTGACGATCCTTATTATCACTCCTATGGAAGTTGGTCGGGAGATTATGATGATCTGTGGGGATTGAAAAAGATAAATACGGAAGACGCGTGGGATCTTACGCAAGGGGAGGGTGTTGTTGTTGCCGTAGTCGATACAGGACTTGATTTAACTCACGCGGATATCGCCGAAAATGTGTGGACAAACGAAGGTGAAATTCCCGGTAATGGTATTGATGATGATCAAAATGGTTATATCGATGATGTTCATGGATGGGATTTTGGCGATCAAGATAATGATGTCGATGATTTTCAGGGACACGGAACCCATGTTGCCGGGACCATTGCGGCGGTAGGGAATAATTCTGAGGGAATTATTGGTGTAGCCCCAAAATCTAAAATTATGCCCGTCAAAGGATTTTCTAGTTACGGGGGTGGTACGACGTCCAGTCTAGCGGCGGCTATCGTGTACGCGGCTATGAACGGGGCAGATGTTATTAGTAACAGCTGGGGATGTAATCCGCAATGTCCTTCAGATCCTGTCGCAGAGCAGGCTGTAAAAATAGCTCATGATTTAGGTGCTGTGGTCGTTTTCGCGGCGGGAAATTCTACTAAAGATGTAAAGCTGTTTAGCCCGCAAAATATGAAAGAAACCATCACAGTTTCCGCTACCGATCGTTTCGATGCAAAGGCAGGATATTCCAATTTTGGATTAGGTGTGGACGTTGGTGCGCCTGGTGGAGGTGAGGCCGATAATATTTTATCTTTAAGGGCCAGTGGTACAGGTTTTCAACATTTGGTTGTAGGAGAACGTTATTATAGAGCTAGAGGGACTTCCATGGCGACTCCCCATGTTTCGGGATTGGCTGCTTTAATACTTTCCAGACATCCGGAATTTACCAATGAGGAAGTGGCTTCCATTATAAAACATACGGCGGACGATATCAGTGATCCTGGCTTTGATATTCAGTCGGGATATGGAAGGATTAATGCCTATAGCGCAGTGCAGCAGGACGGACCATTCCTGTATGATTTTTCTAATGTTGAAGTCGATATGGCCAATCAGGAAATTAAAGTATACGGTTCTGTTTATCATCAAGATTTTAATCACTATAAAATTGAATATGCCCAGTCAATGGGAGAAACAATACCGACTGAATTTCTGGATTTTGGTGTAGTTTTAGAGAATAGTGGGGTACAGGAAGTTCGAAATAATTTAATGGCGACACTAGATATACAATCGTTGGATTCAGGTCAATATTATTTGCGTGGGACTGTAGAGCTAAACGACGGTTCAGTTAAACATTTTTTCACCTCGTTCTCCTTAGATAAAACAATGCACGAAGGCTGGCCAATATTTCTTGATGACTTTGTTGATCGTTCACCTGTTATAACAGACTTAGAAGGGGACGGTCTAAATGAATTGATCGTAAGTGATATGAGAACTGTTTATGTTTTAGATGATTTGGGGCAAAACAAAGAAGGCTGGCCGGTTGAATTAGAACCGTCCTGGAATAATGGATACTCTGTTTCGGTAGGAGATTTGGATAATAATGGTGTCAATGAGGTTGTTGTCTATGGTGCTACAAAACTGTATGTATTTAATGCTGACGGAAGTAACTATCCCGGTTGGCCGGTTTCATTAAGCGAGCCTATACCTGTGCACATAACATCCATTGGATATCCTGTTATTGCGGATTTAGACCAGGATGGAAGTTCGGAAATTATTATCAGCTATCTGGCCGGAAAGGTTGAAGTTTTTAACAGTGATGGGACATATTACCCTGGCTGGCCCAAAACATTGAAAAATGAATTCAACGTTGACCTTTTTGGTTTTAGTCCTGCGGTTGGAGATTTAGATAATGATGGGGATTTAGAAATCGTTGTTGCCGAGCAGGGCGGAACTGATCCTAAGTTATATGTTTTTCATCACACGGGTGAATTGTTAGACGGTTGGCCTAAGTCTGTTGGTGGCATTTGGTTTGTTCCACCGGTTCTTGGCGATATTGATCAGGATGGACAATTGGATATTGTTGCTTTTTCTTTAGAAAGAAATCCCGGTGAGTATGTCGAGTCTAATCAATTGTACGTTTGGCATGCTGACGGAACATTAATGGATGGATGGCCCTATGCTTTGGGTGAAAATCGTTTGCTTGGAATGGCATTGGCGGATATTAATCATGATGGATTTCCGGAAATCATTACCACTAAGGTCTTATATGGTCTACCACCACAGTCCATGATAGAAGTTTTAGATTACCAGGGAAATCAATTATGGGAAACTATAGAAGCTAAGGAGACTTTCAATGGAGAGCCTTTAATTGCTGATGTCACCGGGGATGGTAACTTGGAAGTGGTCGCCACCTTTGGAAGTCGTTATGAAGGAGAGTATTCCCACCTAAGTGTGTATGATAACACAGGAACTAAAATGGAATCTCTTTCCAGATTTGTGCCCGCCTTATTTGAACAAGCACCAGCTATTGGTGATCTAGACAATGATGGTAAGTTTGAATTAGCTGTTTTTAGTTTATATGGACAAGGATACGTTTGGGATTTTGAAGGAGAATATTCAGCCGAGGCGGCACCGTGGCCATTTGAGCGAAAGGATACTATGCACACAGGGCAGCTTCTAGGAGATCTTATTCCACCAACAGTGCCAACCGGATTGATTGCGGAGACTATTTCAGAAAATATCATTGATGTTGAATGGAATGCATCGACCGATAATATCGGAGTAGTTGAATATCATGTTTATCGTGACGGAAATCTTGTTGGCAGCACTCCATGGCAAAGGATGCGTAATTATCAACTAGAACCAGGAACGACATATTCTTTTACGGTAACAGCCATTGATGCCGCTGGAAATGAAAGTGCGCACTCTATTCCGGTACAGGCAACGACTCAAGGTGATAATACAGATATATTTGTCAACTTTGTCAAAACGGATACAACAACCCAAGGAAACTGGAAGGGCGTTTATGGAAGTGATGGGTATGATGTGTTTATGGATCAAGCATCCTATCCGGGTTATGCTCAAGTCACAGTAACCGGCCATAATCAGTGGAAGTGGGCGAATTCGACAAATGAAGAGAGAGCGCTGCAGCGAGCAGGAAATGGACGTATTGCTGCGGCGTATTATTCAAAAGGAAGTTTGACGTTTGATGTGAATTTCACAGATGACCAAGCACATCAAGTCGCGATTTACAGTTTAGGTTTTGATAATCAGACCCGGATACAAAAGTTTGAGGTGATTGACGCGGCCTCTGGCGCAGTATTAGATGAGCGTGAGATTACGAACTTTGAAGACGGAACGTATTTAGTCTGGAACATCAAAGGACATGTAAAAATAAAGGTGAGTAAAATAGGCGGAATTAATGCTACTACTAGTGGAATCTTTTTTGGTGCAGGCGATGAGCCTCAGGTTGATTTAACGCCTCCGACAGTTCCGGGCAATCTTACTGCTCTAGCGCTTAGTGAGAACCTTATACATTTAGAGTGGGAGGCATCCAGTGATAATATAGGGGTTGCAGGATATAACATTTATCGAAATGGGTCATTTGTCAGAAGCACAATAGCATTATATCAAGGAGATTGGGATCTGCAGCCGGGAACAACCTATAGCTATCAGGTTTCAGCTTTTGATGAAGCCGGAAACGAAAGTGCGTTATCAGAAATTGTTCAGGCAACTACGCATGGAGGAGATACGGATGTCGTAGTCGACTTTGTTAAAACAGATACAACAACCCAAGGAAATTGGAAGGGTGTTTATGGAAGTGACGGCTATGATGTGTTTATAGATCAGTCGTCTTATCCGGGTTATGCTCAAGTGACAATGACCGGGTATAGTCAGTGGAAATGGGCGGATTCAACAAGTGAAGAACGAGCGTTACAGCGAGCGGGAAGTGGACGCATTGCCGCAACCCATTATTCAAAAGGAAGTTTAACCTTTGATGTGAATTTTACAGATAACCAAACACATCAGGTCGCGATTTACAGTTTAGGTTTTGATAATCGAGATCGGACCCAGAAGTTCGAAGTGATTGACGCCGATACAGGCGATGTATTGGATGAACGCGAGATTACAAACTTTGAAGACGGAACATATTTGGTATGGAATATCAAAGGACATGTTCAGATTAAAGTCACAAAAGTCAGTGGAATCAATACGGCAACAAGCGGAATATTCTTTGATCCTAAGTCGTAATCGCTGTATCATAGGGGTGAATGAAAAGGGCTTATTTTAAATTTTCTTTCTATACTATGGAATGTGTATTAAAATAAATAAATTTTTATAAACTATTTTAATATTTTCTCATAGTATGTTTTCCACAAAATCTTGCCTAACCATAAAATGTTTTTCTGCAGTTTTTGTTGTCTTTCTTCTTTTTGGCTGTGAAGGCCGCGCGAAGAATGATATTTTCGAACGTTTTTCTGTGACGGATCCAGGAGTAAATATTAAGATCATTACAGATATGGTTCCAATTGGGACTTCTGTCGAAAAGGGAAGGGCGACTTTAAAAAAAAAAGGATTCAGTTGCCGTATAGAAAAGAAGCAAAGACTCGCCGTTTACAATTTGGAAACGAAACAGGAGGAGATTGAAGAGGTTGATATTGTCTGGTGTGACATTGATGATTTGGAACCCCTTGTCCAGCGGCGGTATCATGCTTTTTTAATTTTTGATAAGAATAATATAATTACAAAGATTACGGTTCAATTTGGGGTAATCGGTTTGAACGAGAAGGAATTTAAATACAACAAGAAATAGAAACAATTGGGCTATAGGTTATATGGGTAAGTAAATACAAAAAACAGAAAGTACATGCAACGTCATGTTAATGGTAAATTTAGGATGCTTCTAAAAGAGATAAGTAATTTTAAAAACGCAGTGAAGAAAATATAAAGGTTGTTTTATACAAAAGTACTAGAATCTTTGGTTTAAGAGTTTATCAGCAGTGCCAAAATAAAGGAGAGATTATGAAAAAGAGTCTTATTTTAGTTTTATTGGGGATTTTCTTTGTAACGGGATGTGCTTCGACACCTAAAATGCCAGAACAAAGTGAAGCTATTGTTATTAATAGTGCTATGGAAGAGACCCGTCAGAAGGCTTTAGATGCATTAATTGTTAATGGTTTTGAATTACAGGAACAGTCTGAGGGGTACATTCAAGGTAAAAGGCCTAATAAGATTGGCTTATTTGTCGGCTCTGGTGGAGAAATTATAGGTATCTGGCTAGAGTCGGTTTCAGACAATAAAACACGGGTATTAATTCGTAAAAAAAAGACAATGATGGGATATGTCGGTCAGAAGAATTGGGAAAAGGAGATTCGTAAAGAAATATTAGGTGTTGGAGAATGGGAATAGACTAATTAATTTTGGAGGGGGCTAAAGAAGTGACCAGTAAAAAGTCAGCACTATTTTTAATCGTTTTTCTTATGACTCTATTTATAATATCTTGTGCTTCCTCGCAAAGCCGCTTTGTTTATTTAAATGATGGTGTAAAACTTTCCCCTAAGTCGACTAACGCAGAAATCTTTGTTTTTAAGGATGGCAATGTTCCAGAACGTCCATTCGAGAAAATTGTCCGTTTGGATGTTCATCTCGAAAAAAGTCATTTTGTCGGCTCTGACTTGGATAATGCAATGCCGTTATTATTAAAGCAGGCTCGTCAGGCGGGGGTTGACGGTATTATTGAAATACGGGAAAGGTTTTCGCGTGTGGCCGAAACAAAGATTTATCATGTTACGGCGATTGGAATCATTTTTACGGATTAGTTTTTTCTATGACGGCACCATCGGAATAGTTTTCTGGGAAAAGTAGGTTGGGAGAATCGTAGTATAAAAAATAACGGACACTATTTAAGTGTCCGTTATTTTTTTGAGGGTTTTAAGGAAGAATCTGTTATTCGAAGCTAATTTTTATATTATAAATGGTTGTTGAACCACTAACTTCGTTACCAACAACCAGTAGAGGGTAACCATTGGGACTTTTATGGCGTGGAATAACATGCAATCCTTCGGGGCCTAAATCGCCGGTTGTATCACTGGCGGGGTCTCCATTAAAGGTCCGGTTGTTAACGTATTGAACGAACTTAACATCGTATGGGTTGGTGATGTCGTAGACCATGATTCCACCGACGCGCTCCAAACCGATAAAGGCGAAATATCGATTTAGAATTCTTCCAATAGCAACTCCTTCAGGTTCAGGTCCTTTATTGTCACTACGGGTATCGAATTTATTGTTTTCTACGTTATCCGCGTTGAAACCTGTAAATCTGTTTTTGGCAATGTACTGTTCAAAATCATCACCACTGTCATAGACCTGTTGTCCATCTCCCGTCCAGATTGAGAAAGAGCGGGCGCCGAATGCGTATAATTCGTCAAAATCAAAATCTCCATCGGTATCTCCATTCATTCGTGTTACCTGAAGACGTCCTAATTTTTTTTCGTCTTTGAGATCTCTTTGATTGGGAAATACAGTGAAATCGAGTGGAAGACCTTCAACCCGGGCTTCTTCTGAAAACGTATCATAGTCCCGGCTGTCACCTTCATTCGCGGTTACTAAAAATGTTTTGCCGTGGTAGCGGTAAGACGCAATGCCATCCGGTTGATACATACCTTTAACAGGCCAAGGTTCAATCTTAACACCATTTTTATCGCTTGGATCCAGCGGATAAACAAGATGATCTTTCGTTCCAAGCGGGATAAGTTTGAGAACTTTTTTGCGCCAAATATCAATCTTAGCCAGCGCGTTGTTTTCTTGGAGAGTGACCCAAGCGTACCGAGAATTTTGGGAAACAGCAATATATTCCGGTTCCAGATCTTGAGCGACAGTGGCGTTCGGCCCGAATATGCGAATTTGAGGATCGATAGGTTGGTCATTGTACTTCTTGAAGTCGAGGGTGACAACATCTGTGTCGGTGAGTTTAGCGATGAATAGTTTGCTAAACGGAACGCGAATGATACTGACAGACCCTTCAGGATCAATAGAGTAGTCATCATTGGGTTCACCTTCATTAGCAATCAGTAGCCACACGCCATTGGGGGAAAAGGTGAGCATATCCGGGAGGGCGCCGACAATTACTTGGTTTATAAAATTTCCGTCGGTATCAAAAAATACCACGGAACCGGGATCGGTTTTAACATGATTCTGAACAGCGGCAGCGACAATACCACGACGAATAGCGACGCTGTTAGCGTTATTTCCATAGGGGGTGATATCAATTTGTGTTATTAGAGTAGGATTGCTTGGATCAGATGCATCCAGGACGTCTATTGTTTGATCGCTGGCATTAATAACAAATAGACGCTGGGTTTTTTCATCATAATCAACAATTTCTGCAGCGCTTCCATCAAAAATGCCCGTTCGATAACTGCCAATTTCTTCCAGTTCAATAGAAAAAAAAGCGTGAACGCTTTGTACAAAAACACTTGAGAGGAGAGACAAGATGCAGGTTCCGGCAAAAATAACTTTCCGTGCGTTCATTATTTTTAATCTCCTTTGATGGGTTAAATGTTTCTGAGAATGTTTTGATTATTTATGGAAATATTCTAGAAGTTGAATGTTAAGGGTATTCAAAGATTCGGTTAATTTTTGGTGAAATTTGGAATGTAAATATATGATGGTAATCGCAAGATATTACATAATTTTATTTAATTTTTACTTAAGTAATAATAAACGCCTATAGTATAATTTATTAAATTTGTTAATCTGGAATAATATGTCAAACAGAAAGGAGTGTTGCGTCAATGAAGTTAACATCCAAAAAACTGAAGATGACATTAGGTTACGCGTTTGCGGTTTCCTTAATGGTATCTTTTGCGTTAAGTTCGACAGTATCAGCGCAACCAACACCACCTAAGTCGCCGGGATTACCAACGTTACCTGGATTACCTTCAGGCCCAACAGCGCCTGGCACACCAGGAACACCAGCAGATCCAACGGGTCCAGGCACACCAACAGGCCCGTCAGCACCAGGAACACCGACAGGCCCATCAGCACCAGGAACACCAACAGGCCCAAGTGCACCAGGAACACCAACAGGCCCAAGTGCACCAGGAACGCCGACAGGACCGAGTGCACCAGGAACACCGACAGGACCGAGTGCACCGGGAACGCCGACAGGACCGAGTGCACCAGGAACACCGACAGGCCCAAGTGCACCGGGAACGCCGACAGGACCATCAGCACCAGGGACTCCAAGTGGACCAAGTGCACCAGGAACACCAACGGGACCAAGCGCGCCAGGAACACCGGGAGCGCCAACAGATCCTACAGGACCAGCGGCACCAGGAACACCGACAGGTCCAAGTGCGCCAGGAACGCCA
>JAGQKQ010000061.1 GCA_020430005.1 Candidatus Omnitrophota bacterium | reverse complement strand
CAATGTGCATATTTTCCAGATTGTTCGGATACAACTTGGCCAGATCCAGGACCGGTTCACGGAAAAAGTCAAAACCGCCTTCCGTGAGAAAACGCAAACGGGAACGCAGGTTAAGAATATTCGGTGTTGATAAAATCAAGATCCCTTCCGGTTTTAAAATCCGGCTGATTTCTTTCACCACCTGATAAGGATTTTTTAAATGCTCAACAACCTCCAGAAAGAAAATGTAATCAAAGCTGTCATCATCAAACGGCAATGGTTGATCCAGATTGACATTTTGAAATTGGATCACATCCAGATGCTTGAACCGGTCCCGCTTCATATCTGCCGCGGTCACAGCAAATCCCATATCGTGAATTTTTTTAGACAAAAGTCCTCGACCACATCCCAGATCAAGAACAGACCCTTTAGGCGCATCGGTTAATAATCCTGCCGCTGTGTCCGTTAAAAAATGCGCTTTGTATTGCAAATCCCGGGATGACCCGCTGAACAAACGAATACGCGAGCGATGAACAAGCTGAAAAATATTGAGGACAAATTTTAAGGAGCGGCTGGTCGTGTAAACATAGTTGAAACGCTTTTTCTGTTTCGCCAGAATACGGAAAAAGGCTCGCAGACGGAAACAAAAATCGGGATAGACAAACTGCTTGATATGACTATGCAAGACAAATTCAAATGACGGTAACGATTTCTTGCGGATTACCCAGACCCAATGGCCCCGTTTGGCAAAGGAATACACATCCTCTTTAATTTTCGGATATTGTTGTGGATCATGACGGTCCACCACAAAAACAATCCGCTGCGGCACACCATAACGGGAATGGAATATCTTTTTGTTCCGGTTAAAAATTTCTTCACGGCGTTTATTCTTTTTAAACGATCCGGACGTCCGGTGATAAACATATGTTCCTAAAGCGCAAACGGCTTTATATCCGGCCTGACGCGCGCGGCAACTGTAGTCCGTGTCATCATAATACCCGGGCGAATAAATTTCATCCCAGTAGCCGATTTCATCAACCATTTTCTTTTTAAAAACAACACAGAAACAATCCACCGCCGGTAATTCCATTAATGATCCCCGACGCTCCGCCAAGGCCTGTCCGCAATGTTCCACAGCCTCCAACGTTTCCTCTTTCGGCATCATGGTCCCACGCCCCGCCGGCACCGCCATTCCCACTTCCGGTTCGGTTTCCAACGCTTCAATGAGTCCGGTTAACCACCCTTCCGTAACCAACGTATCATTATCCAAGTTACAAATATATTTATTCGTCGCCGCTTTTAATCCCTGATTAACCGCTTTGGTATTTCCGAGATTCTCTTCATTACGGATAATCGTAACTTCCATCCCGGAACGATCGCGCACCTCTTCCAAATAGGAACGGGTTTCATCTTCACTGGCATTATCAATTAAAATCAAATGGAAGGGAAAACGGGTATGCTTTTGGATACTCTCCAGGCAATCCCTGGTTAGCTCCTTCTGATTCCAAATACAAATGATGATATCACATTTATCTACTGACATATATTAGTTGCTCGTCTCTCGTTACTCGTCGCTCGAAATCGTCGTTTATTTTCTTACCAGCAACGAGCATCGAGCAACAAGCAACTAGAATTAAAAGTGTGCCATTTTTCTGGAGACTTGATAACTCCCTTTAGTCCAATCAGTATCCTTACGTAAGCGGAAATAATACTGATACGTCATTAAATCTTTAAGCTTGCCGAGACACAACGCATTTAAAAAGACAATAAAACCTTTGGCATAAATATACCGGTCAAACGCTTCAACATTGAATCCACACTTTAAAAAAAGCTCTTTCATACTGACCAACGTATAAAACCGTAAATGATGAATCCACAAAATCCCACCCGGTTCCATATAATCCCACGTTCCTTTAAATAAAAGGTTGGTAATGACTTTGTAATACCGAATATTGGCAAAGCTGACAACAACGCTACCGTCGTCTTTCAAATATTTGCGGCAACGCGTCAAAAACGCTTCCGGCTTAACCAAACAATCCAGCACATCGGCCAGTAAAATACAATCAAAACTATTCTCTTCACAAGGCAGGTCATCATTCTCAATATCAACATGATAAACCTCTGTCAGTCGGGTATGGGCTTGTTCCAGCACTTGAGAATCCCGGTCAATCCCCACAACCTCACAGCCCTTTTCCACCAGATGCGCGGAAAAACTTCCGTCACCACACCCCACGTCCAGAATCCGTTTGGCATTTTCAGGAATAAAATTGAGGAACTTTAATTTCGCGTTCGGTTTTTTCTTCTTTCCCATACTTGATTCTCTGCACTAGATGCTGGATTTTCGATGCTTGATCCTGGATACTCAGCGTGTCATTGCGATGAGCGCAGTGAAGAAGCAATCTTTGTATTGTCAAATGTTAAAGGTCTTATGTAGGTCGAATTTTTAATATTTTACTTTTAACATTTAACAGTACAGCTTTGGATTGCCGCCGCGCCAGAAATCATGGCGCCTCGCAATGACACCAAAAATAATACCAAGCAACAAATCTAAGCATTCATCCGTTTTAATTTATTGATACACTCTTTGATACTATGATCAAGATTTCCATGATAGCTAAATCCACGCGCCAAGGACTTTTCGGTGGAAATATTGTACGAAAGCTGGTTCATAATCGGCGAGTCCACATATTTCACTTCCAAATCCGGCACATACTTTTGAATCGTTTCCACAATATCTTTCACCGTTAAATTGGTGGTGAGAATATTATAAATCTCTCCGTCAAACACGTCTTCATTAATTGTATAATTTAAGGCGTCCACACAGTCCATTAAATCGCAATAAGGTCGCTTTTGTTCCCATGCCGTGCGCCATACCGTAATCGGCTCCCGGGCACAGGATTGCCAGATAAATTTATTCACCGCCGTGTGAAACCGCATGCCAATGGAATACCCGAAAATTGTCCCCAACCGGTAGACCACATAATTCAATCCATCGCTTTCTTTTAAACTTTGCAGAAATTTTTCCCCATGAAGCTTAGAATCAGCATAAGGACTTTGCGGTTTTAAGTCGGCATCAGAACAATTTTCATCAACAAGCCCCTCCTGAACACCATAAACACTCGTCGATGAAGGAAACATCAACTTCGCTTGATACTTGGCACATAATTGAGCGATCCGTTCCACGCCCTTTTTATTGACTTCTTCTACCATATCCGCATTATGAAAACTGGCCTCCGCGTTAGTGACCGCGGCCAGATGAATGACCACATCACTGTCTTTAATAATCGTCTCCATATCTTCGGAAAGAATATCGATTTCGTGGAAAGAAAATGGAATACCTTCCGGTAAATCAAATAAAGAAACATATCGCTGGGTTAAAAAGTTATCGACCAGATAAACCTTTTCCAGATGTTTGATATTCAAATGCCGGATAAAAGCCGAACCGATATGTCCTAATGCGCCGGTAATACATACTTTCATAATAAATTCCTTTTAATCAGGACTTCTTAATCCTGAATCCTAGTGTCATTGCGAGTGAACATCGTGAACGAAGCAATCTTTTTAAGATTGCCGCACTCCCATTCGGTCGTTCGCAATGACACAAAATTTTTAAAATCTACCACTATTGATTATAAACTTCTTTCGTCTTCTGTAATCCTTCCCGCAATGTATGTTTCGGCTCAAACTGCATATCATAAAAAAGTCTGGCCGCGGAAATAACCACATCATCAATTTCAATCCGTTTACGCACATCCGGCCACTCGACCTGACGAATACGCCCTGTTCCAAACACATTCACAATTTCTTCCGCGATCTTTTTCACTGAATAATGTTCACGGTGAACAGCAAAATACACATTCCCGAAAACATTATCATGCTTAACCGATTCATACAAAAGATCCGCCGCGTCTTCCACATACATGACATTCCGGTTTTGCCGGCCGTCACCGTAAATCGTAATATCCTGATCCGTCCGGGCCAGTTCAATAAAATAATTGATAAAACCGAATTCCGGATAACCTTTCCCATAAGGACCGTACAAATTCGCGAAACGTAACGACAAGGTTTTCAAATCGTAAAGCGTATGATAAATCCGGTAATATTTCTCGGCCACACCCTTATTCGCCGAATAAATATCCAGAGGCGCTTCCCCATGGGTTTCATCCACGACTTCATTTAACGCCTTACCGATAATCGTACTGCTGGAAGTATAAATCACTTTCGCGGTGCGGTTTTTTTCCTTAACCGACTCAAGCAAACAAAGGTTTCCCACACAATTCATTTCCACATCAAAAAAAGGATCCGATAACGACAACGGATGCGATGTCTGCGCCGCGCAGTTAAAAATAACATCCGCATCAGCCACCACTTTATCCATTAAGGCACGGTCACAAAGACTACCCTGAATAAAATCAATACGGTCCATCACCTCGGCCAGATTGTCCGTCGTACTTTTTAAACGCGGGTCCAGCGCATCGACAACCCTGATCGTATGACCTTCGTCTTTTAAACACCGCCGGACAAGATTACATCCTAAAAACCCGGCTCCTCCTAAAATGAGAATATTCATTGTGCGGTTTCCTTTATAAAATATTCAACAGTCCGTTCAATTCCCTCTTTTAAAGAAACATCGGCCTTCCATCCCGTTGCATTTTGAAATGCGGAAGAATCCGCCACAAAACGGCGAAATTCAATCGGTGATAAATTCTCCGGCGGCGGAACCGTTTGCACTTGAACCTTGTATCCCAATAAACGTTTAACTGTTTCTTGAATACACGTCACCATTTCCAAAAAAGTGTGCCCTTCCCCCGTTCCCAACACAAAATACTGTTTCGTGGTTTGATCCATATGAACTGCGGCCAGTAAAAACGCCCGCACCACATCATCCACAAAAATATAATCGCGGACAAAACTGCCATCCCCATAAACCATTAATGGTTGCTGATCAATCGCCTGACGGACCATCCAGTTCAAAATCCCTCTATCCGCGTTAGAACTCTTTGGACCCGGACCATACAAATTCGCCAAACGCAACGTTACCGCGCGCCCCTTATTCTTCGCGTAAAACCTGAGATGTTGTTCAACCGTCAGTTTATGAATATCATAAATCGTAATCGGTTCATCTTTCCAGGATTCATTGACCGGATAACTTTCCGTTAGGCCAACCTGTGTCGCGGTACCCGCGAAAAGAATATCCGGAAAGCGATTGTTCCGGTGACAGGCTGTAATCAAATTTAAAACCGGCACCACATTGGCCTGCAAATCCATTAACGGATTTTCATTCGCCGCCCGGGAACTGGTTTGCGCGGCCAAATGAAAAATAATATCCACGCCATCCAGAAGCTGATCCCAAATGGCCGGATCTTGCACATCGCCCTGCACATAGCGGATCTCGGCCTTACCGGTATCGGATGAATTCTCCGGAAGCTTCCGGTCGAACGCCACAATCCGGCACGACGCCGAGGCAAGCGCTGATTTAATCTGTGTCCCTAAATATCCCTGACTTCCGGTAATGAGAATCGTTTTATTAGTAAAATAGTCTATCATATTTAGTTGCTCGTTGCTCGGGACTCGTCGCTCGCGATGACTAGCAACGAGCAACGAGAGACGAGCGACAATTATTTATTCAATCACAACTTCCGGAAAGAATGTGATAAACCGTCCACCGGATGCGCGAAAATCTTTTTCTTTCGCAAAAATTTCTTTTTTATGATTCCAGGCCAACAAAAGCACATGGCGCGCGTTATCCTGCTGAAATTCTTCGTACGCTTTAATCGGAATATGCGTTCCCGGCGTATATTTATTAATTTTGTTCGGCGTGTTATCACTGATATAATCGATCAAATCATGCCCAATCCCCGCATAATTTAACAACGTCGTACTTTTTGACGTCGCGCCATAACCGACCACTTTATCACCACGCTGTTTAATATCTTCCAGCATTGTTTTTAAATCCCGGCAAATGGCATTCACACTGTCTTTAAACTTTTCATATCCCCGGGTATCATTCAACTGAATATCTTCTTCTTTCTGAATCCATTCCACCACACGTTCCGTAACAGTATTTTGACTTCCCGGCTGAATGTAATAGCGCATGGAACCGCCATGCACATCCTGATGCGCCATATCCACAAGTTGCAACTGATGCCGTTTGGCCAACTCCGCCACCGACAAACCGCTGAAGTAATACACATGCTCATCGTAAATTTGATCAAAAGATGATTTTTTTACGATGTCATAAATGTACGGGTCCTCAAAAAATAGAACTCCACCATCTTTCAGTAAAACCTGAATCCCTTCAAACACCGAATTCAAATCTTCAATATGACAAAACACATTGGAACCGCAAATCACATCGGCCTGACCGTGTTCGGCCTTAATTTTCTCTGCCGTCGCCTTATTAAAAAACTGAACCGACACATTGACGCCATTGGCTTTGGCCATCTCCGCCACATTCGCCGACGGTTCAATACCCAGATGACGAATACCCGCCTGAGCGATATGTTTTAACATAATCCCGTCATTACAACCCAGCTCAACCACAAACGGATCGGACACATTTTTTAATCGCGTTTGAATTTCTTCGGCATTCCCTTGAAAATGGTCTGCCATCGCCTTAGACGTGGACGACACAAATTGATAATTACCATTAAACATCGCTTCAGGCGGAACCGTTTCGCCGAGCTGTACCATATAACATTGCGAACAGAAATGCAGCGTCATCGGAAACAGAAATTCTTTTTCTTCCAGCGATGTTAAAAAACCATTGGCTATCGGCATATCCCCGAACGACATAATTTCTGTTAATGCACTATCACAAATACGACATGTTCTCATCTTAAACCTTTCTAAAAGCGGAACGAATACATTCCAGAATTTTCCCCATCTCATCGGGAGATAATTCCGGATACATTGGCAGCGATAAAATATGCTGCACGGCCTCTTCGGTGTTCGTCAAGTTGCCAGCGATACGCGCGACTTTCTGAAATCCTTTTTGCTGATGAACTGCCTGCGGATAATGAATACCCGCATAAATTTCACTTTTGGCCAGCACACGTTTTAAATGCTCACGGTCGGACGAACAGACAACATACAAGTGATAAACATGCGTGTTGCCTTCGCGGGTGACCGGTAAAGTAAGATCCAAATCCTGCAATCCTTGTTGATATTCTTTGGCCAAAAATTGCCGCTGCTCATTAAAACGATCCAGATGTTTCAACTTCACCCGTAAAATGGCCGCTTGAATTTCATCCAGACGGGAATTAAACCCCAGGCTTTGTGTTTCCCGTTTCTCATTCCATCCATATTCGCGCAACTGCCGCGTTTTTTCGGCCAGATCACCATTATTGGTAATAATTAAACCGGCGTCGCCAATCGCCCCCAAATTCTTGGTCGGATAACAGCTGAACGCCGCCATGTCCCCAAACGATCCGGCCGGTTTCCCTTTATACAAAGCGCCATGCGCCTGCGCGCAATCTTCAATAACTGTTAAATCATGTTGCCGGGCAAATTCCATAACACGATCCATATCCACGCACTGCCCGTAAAGATGAACCGGCACAATGGCCCGGGTATGTTTGGTTAACGCGGTCGCCAGCTTTTCGCAATCCATTGTATAATCGTGAGGATTGATATCAAGTAACACAGGAACAGCTCCGATTTCCGCAATCGCCGAAACCGTGGCCGCCGCCGTATGCGAAACCGTGATCACCTCATCACCATGCGAAATACCGCAAGCTCTTAACGCCATTTTAAGCGCGTCGGTTCCATTCGCCACACCGATGCCATACTGAACACCGATAAACGCCGCGAATTCCTGTTCAAGAGCCGCAACATTTGGTCCCAGAATATACCGGCCGCCTTCAAAAACCTCCCGGATAGCCGCATCAATGTCTCCCTTAAGCACCTGATATTGGGCTTGTGGATTACTGCAAAGAATCATATTATTTTACCTATAACGAAACAATCTTTGCATTGTTGAATGTTAAAGGTCTTATGTAGGCTGAATTTTAACATTTTACTTTTAACATTTAACATCCCAGTTTTGAGATTGCCACTGCGCCGGAAATCCTGGCGCATCGCAATGACACCCTAACCACCATAATTAAAAATTTATTTTAGCGTCAAACCCCTCGAATAACAAGCTAAATGTCCTTTTCCCAATAACAACTCTTGACGTTCAAATACCAGGAGGATATGATATCTTCCATGGAAAAACCAATGGTTGTCTTTTCAGATTGGGCGGGATTCCCGCTTTACCGCGAGCGTGTTTTAGATGGCCGTTCCATGGCCTGCGGCCTGGGTCATATTATGGATAATGCCTTGCGCTACGATCCCGGCATGGACTTTGACGCGATTTTGATCATTAACGAAACCCCTTATTCTTCCACATTTTGGGACGCCTTCAAATCGGTTATACTATTCGCGCCTTATTACCGTGAGGAAAAAGCCGAGCAATTTCGTGCGGAAAAACAGAAACAATATACGGATTTACAAACCAAATACCCTTTTCTTAAAAAAATCTACTTCCGGGATAACTTAGGACAAGACTTTGGCGCCTATAATTTCGCGATCCAGAAATTACGGGAACAATCGTTCGGGGGAGAAATCCTGTTAATGAACTCGTCGTTGGAAGGGCCCTTCGCCGACGGCTGGTTAAAAAAATATTACGATTTATTTCATTCCAAAGATAATGTGGGTTTATGCGGCATTTCCCTTCACTCGCACAACACCAATATTCAAGACAATCCACCCTTCGCCCCTCATGTGGGAAGCTATCTGCTGTATACGTCTATGGACATTTTGAACAAAGTCTATCCGGCCGACATAACCGGAGCAGACACCGATGACAAAAACGAAATTATCGCGGAAGGTGAAATCGGCATTAGCCGGGATATTCTCAATGACGGTTACAGCATCTGCTGCCTGGCCCATCCGGGCTTCTATTACGAAAATAACGGCAATTGGGACATACCATCCGGCGCCCTACCGTCAAATAGGAAGAT
>JAGQKQ010000060.1 GCA_020430005.1 Candidatus Omnitrophota bacterium | reverse complement strand
TCCGGAGAATTTCGTGATGTAAAACAGATAAAAGAGCGCAATTATTTTTTCCGGATGAGCAAATATCAGCAGCAGCTGATTGATTATATCGAAAACAATCCGGACTTTCTTCAGCCAGAAAACCGTAAAAATGAAATTCTGGGATTTCTTCGCCAACCTCTGAATGATCTATGTATTTCCCGTCCGAAAGAACGTTTGAGCTGGGGAATTGAGTTGCCATTTGATAAAGACTATGTCACGTATGTGTGGTTTGATGCATTGCTTAATTACGTTTCTATTCCCGGTTATACGACTGATGAACAAAAGTTTAATCAGTGGTGGCCGGCGGATGTTCATCTCATCGGAAAAGATATTCTAACAACGCATGCCGTGTATTGGCCGACAATGCTGTTTTCTTTAGGGTTGCCGCTGCCGAAAATGATTTTTGCGCATGGCTGGTGGTTAATCGGCGAAACCAAAATGAGCAAGTCACTGGGAAATATTGTTAATCCGCTGGATTTGATTGATGAATATGGTGTTGATTCAGTTCGGTATTACTTGATGCGGGAAATGGTTTTGGGGCAGGACGCGAATTTTACGATGGAAAGTTTTATCAAACGTTTTAACAGTGATTTAGCCAATGACTTTGGAAATTTATTAAACCGTGTCAGCGGTCTGATTGGTAAATATTTTGAAGGCTGTATTCCCGATCCTGGTCAACAAACGGAGGCCGAGAACGAAATCGAAAAATCGGCCCAGCTTCTGGATGATAAAGTGAAAAGTCTTATCAACCATATGCGGATGCATGAAGCGATTGAAGAAGTTCTGCAGTTAGTCCGTAAGGTGAACAAGTATATGGAAGAGCAGGCTCCTTGGAAACTGGCTAAAGATGATCTTCCGGCGGCAGGACGGGTTTTGTATACCGCGACGGAAGCCTTGCGTATCAGTGCCGTTCACTTGTCGGCTATTATGCCGGCCAAAACCGGAAAAGTGCTGGATGTATTGGGAGCGTTAGACACATCAACATCCTGGGGAGAATTAAAACCAGGCACACAGCTAAAAGAACATGAAGCCCTATTCCCAAGGCTAGAAAATCCAGTAAAATAATATTAAGAAAAAACTATGGAAAAATTTAAGTTTATAGCAATTTTAACAATCTTATTATATTGTTCGTTTATTCCATACCATTTTAATCATCCATTTCAAAATCGTCCGGGACTGGAAAAGATGGTAAGTGAGATTGCTTCTGAAAATGATCAAGATATAATTTTAGTTGAGACCAATACAAATTTGAAACAGGCATGGTTTTATTCTTTGATGACTGTTTTACTTGGTATCGTTTCTGGAATGCTTTTATTAAAACAAAAGAAAGTTGGATGGTGGCTTGCGTTGGGAATAAGTATTTTTACCATCTATCATCAAAGAGGTTTTCTTTATCGGATGTTTAGTTATGGCGAAGAATATACTTCCATGTTATCCGAAAAAATTCCTCTTATGACCCTACATAATATGTTATTAATTCTAATTTGTGTTTATACAATTTTTTATCTGTTGTCAAATTATCAGCAATTATCAAAATGACAAAACAATTATTCCATCCCACGATTTGCTGGCAGAATGGTGCTGTCAAACTCATTGATCAGACGGAACTTCCCTTAAAAACAAAATATTTGTACTGCCGTGATGTCAAAACATTATGGCATGCCATTAAGCGCTTAAGTGTACGTGGTGCTCCGGCTATTGGTGTGGCCGCCGGTTTTGGCGTTTTGTTGGGTATAAAAGACTATAAAGGGAAAGATAATAAAAAGTTTCTTAAAGACCTGCGTAAGCTTTGTGATTATATTGGCTCTTCCCGTCCGACAGCAGTCAATTTGTTTAATGTCCTTGACCGGATGGAACGCGTAGCCGAACAAAACAGTCATCTCAGTGTGGATCAGATTAAGAAACTTCTTAAGGCCGAGGCGCTGGCGGTATATGAAGAGGATCGCCGGGTTTGCCGGCGGATGGGCGATTATGGTTCACGGCTGATCAAAAATAAACAGTCGATTATGACGATTTGTAATGCCGGGGCTTTAGCGACGGTGGATTATGGAACTGCACTGGGTGTCATGTACAGCGCAAAAACGGCTGGAAAGAAGTTTCATGTTTACGCGTGTGAAACACGGCCGCTATTACAAGGGGCCCGGTTAACGGCCTGGGAATTAAAACGCGCGAAAATCGATGTTACCTTAATTTGTGATAACATGGCCGCGACAGTTATGAAACAGGGGAAAGTTCAGGCGATTTTTACTGGAGCAGACCGAGTGGCTGCCAACGGAGACTCCGCGAATAAAATCGGGACATATAACCTGGCTGTATTGGCCAAATATCACAAGATTCCATTTTATATTGTGGCCCCGTACTCGACGTTTGATTTAAAAATTAAGAGTGGAAAAGAAATTCCTATTGAAGAACGCAAGCCGGATGAGGTTGCGGGCTTCAGGACGATCCGAACAGCCCCAAAGGGTATAAAAGTTTTTAATCCCGCGTTCGATGTGACAGACCATTCTCTGATTTCCGGAATTGTCACCGAAGCCGGTATTATCCGCCCGCCATTTAAAACGAATATAAAGAAAATATTTAAGTGTTATGGCTCAACGTAATCCGTCTCTATCAGCGTTAGGTGAATTCGGTTTTATTGATCGCGTTAAAAAGCAAGCAAAGTCCACATTAACCTCGGCGGTGATCAAGGGGATTGGGGACGACACGGCTGTCTGTCGCTATTCCACTCAAGAACATCTTTTGTTGACGACAGATATGCATGTGGAGGGTGTGCATTTTCAAAAAGGAATGGGTGGAGAAAAGATTGGATGGAAGGCGCTTGCCTGTAATATCAGTGATATCGCGGCGATGGGGGGTGTCCCCAAATACGCGTTGATTTCGATCGGAATGCCGTCATCGGCGCATACGGATTTTATCCATAATCTTTATAAAGGCATTCAAAAGGCGGCCCGTTGTTTTAATGTTGCTATTGTCGGTGGTGATACTGTCAGAGACAGCAAGATTGTTGTGAATGTTGCGCTGACGGGGCTGGTTGCTAAAAAACATCTTGTGCTTCGTGATGGCGCCCGTAAAGGTGATCAGATCTTTGTGACGGGTTCGTTAGGAAATTCTCTGAAACGGGGGAAACATCTTAATTTTATGCCGAGGGTGGAAGAGGCACATTATCTTGTCAAAAAATATAAACCGACCGCCATGATTGATATTTCCGATGGGCTGATTGCGGATTTATATCATATCCTGGAGGAAAGCGGAGTCGGGGCCAGGATTGAAGAAAATAATATACGCAAAGCCCCCGGGGCTACGTTAGAACAGGCCTTTTATGACGGGGAAGATTTTGAATTGCTGTTTACGGTGAAGAAAAGAGATGCTCAGCGTTTATTGAAAACATCTCAGCCGTTTTCATTTATTCATATTGGAGAGATTACGGATAAGAAAAAGACATGTGTCTGCGTTATGAAGAATGGACAAGAAAAGAAATTACAGCGTAGAGGGTATACACATTTTTAAATATGAAACTTAAAACTCATAGTCAACAGGAAACAATGGCCTTTGGCGAAAAGCTGGCACGACGGCTTAAGCCCGGAGATATTCTGTGCTTGAAGGGCGATTTAGGAACAGGAAAAACGACTCTTGTAAAAGGTTTGGCCAAAGGGCTTGGTCTTAAATCCACACAGGTTAACAGCCCGACATTTGTTTTAATGAATATCTATGAAGGAAAAACAGATCTTTATCATTTCGATTTATACCGGCTGGAAGAAGTAAACCAGATTACAGTTATGGGATGGGAAGAATTTTTTTATGGCGATGGCGTTTCCGTTATTGAATGGGCCCAACGATTGGGTGGATTAATGCCTTCTGAATATCTTGATATTCAATTGAAACATAAGGGAGAGAACGTACGGGAATTATCCATCACAGCCAAAGGTGATCGGTATAAAAAGATTTTGAAAGGTTTGGATTAAATGAACATATTAGCGCTGGATACATCCGCGAAACATTACAGTCTTGCTTTAGGAAAAGACGCAGAGGTAAAATTTTATCGTAATGTCCGCTCCACAAAGAAAGTCTCAGATTCGTTAATTCCCAGTATCGACCAGTTGTTAAAAAAAGCCGGTATGAAATTGAAGGACATTGATGGTTTTGCCGTCGGAACCGGGCCTGGGGCTTTTACAGGATTAAGAGTGGGGCTTTCCACGGTGAAGGCTTTAGCGTACTCAACACAAAAACCGATTGTGACAATATCCAGTTTAGATATTCTGGCTAATACCGTGCGAACGAATGACAGTGCGATATGTGCAGTTGTGGATGCCAAACGTAACATGATCTATGGCTGTCAGTATCAAAAGCGCAAAGGCTTATTAGAAAAAATAGGGAATTATGAACTAACAGATATAAAAACCTTTCTTAAAAGTGTAAAAACAAAAAGTGTTTTTATCGGTGACGGTGCGAATTTGTATAGCGACGATATCCGTTCTTCTTCAAAATGTTCTTCTATTTATCAAGATCGTGTGGGATTTCCTCAGGTGAAATATATTTTTCCACTGGTTTATGAAAAGTTTCGGCAAAAGGCCTATGAAGATCCGGCCGCGCTAATTCCGATTTATTTATATCCGGAAGATTGCCAGGTCAAAAGGAAAGTATCTTAATGACGGCTAAAGAAGTTCATGATACAGAATACTCCGCCTGGGCGGAAGTTGATCTTAAAGCTATCCGTGATAATGTAACGGCTATTCGACGTCTGGCCGCACAGAATAAATTCGCGCTGCCGACCCGTTACAAAGGGAAAAAGACTCTGGCCGATCCTGCCCGGCTGTTGGCGGTTATTAAAGCGGATGCCTACGGACATGGCATGAAAGAAATAGCACAGCTGCTTTTTGATATGGACATCGGATTTTTTGCTGTCTCTGATACGACGGAAGGCGCTTGTTTGCGCCAGATGGGAATTACAACACCTGTTTTATTATTTGAAAGCGCCCTTTTGGAAAACGTAGAACAGATTGTGGACCTGGACCTTACGCCAACGGTTTTAACTATCGATTTCGCGCGAAAATTGAATGCCTATGCCAAGAAGTTTAAGAAGCGAATCAATGTTCATGTGAATATTGATACAGGCATGGGGCGTTTGGGGGTATGGCATGAGGAAGCCGAAGACTTTATTAAAACACTTTTTACGTTTTCACAGCTTACGGTTCAGGGCATATACACGCATTTTCCCGCGGCGGACAGTGACGAACAATTTACAAAACAGCAATTAGAATACTTTTATCAGTTGGTTGTTAATTTAGATCGGCAAGGTCTTGTTATTCCATATGTGCATGCGGCCAACAGTATGGGGCTGGCCGGATACAAAACCGATTTTCTGAATATCGTGCGTCCGGGATTAATGCTTTATGGCCTATATCCGGATGAGCGTTTTAAGAAACGGCTCAAACTTAAGCCTGCCTTAAGTGTGAAATCACGAATTGTTTATATTAAAGATATCAAAAAAGGCCGAAGCATTAGCTACGGCCGGTCGTTTATTGCCAAAAAAGATATGACAGTCGCAACAGTATCCATCGGATATTACGACGGATATCCCCGGGTTCTGTCAAACAAGTCCCATGTTCTCATTAAGGGCGTACGGTGTCCTGTTTTAGGGGTAGTGACTATGGATCAGGTGGTTGTTGATGTCACAGATGTCCCGTCGCCAAAGGTCGGCAGTCAGGTCACAATCCTGGGAAAAGACAAAAATACGGTTGTTTCCGCAGATGAACTGGCAAAATTGTCCGATACGATTCATTATGAAATTGTATGTTCATTGGGAAATCATTTGCCGAGGATTTTTAAGAAAGCGTAGTCAAAGTTAGTTCGCGAAGTTGGATTCGATAGCGGTAATAGCGATGCCGATAAATATAATCGGTGAAATCCATGCAGAAAGAATAGGAAGCAGCGCGTCACTTTTTCCGAAAGCAAGCGCGACAGAATCAACAACGAAAAACAGAAAACAGATTATAATGGCCAGACCGATAGAGGCAAAGGTTGCGCCTTTACGGCTTTTCACCATTAACGCAAAAGGCAGGCCGGCGAATACAATAATGAAACTCCGCAGGGGAAATGTTGTTTTCTGGTAAAGATCGACACGCAGATTATTTAAGGCCCTGGCTGCGCCGCTACTGGAGAAACGGCTGATATAGTGCCGGAGCTCTTTAATATTCATGGACGAGACACGCACGCGCTGTCTTAAAAAGTCGTCCGGACTTTCCTCAATATCCATGAGCTTTTCTTTATAAACCTTAATCCTCGCCGGGATATTAATACCTTCTTCACTATACGTTGTAATTTGAACGTTAAAAAACTTCCACCGGTTGATATCAAGCCAGTTTCCCTTTAAGGCGACAATTTTCTGGCGGATATTCTGTTCTTCATCATATTCGATAATGGTAATCCCGTTAAGTTCCTGATCGGCGGGATTAAATTTATCGATAAAAAATAACCGGTTCTGCAATCCGTAGAAGGTAAGGTTAGTAATCTTTTCTTTGCGTTTACGTAAGCGGACCGATTCTACCTCCATATTCTGGTCACGGATTTGTTTGGTAGCCGACGTTGCCTGCGGAACAAAACGTTCATTCATCCAGAAAACCAGCGCGGAAATAATCAGACTGAAATAGAGAGCCGGCTTTGTGATTTGCCAGAAATTAAGGCCGCTGGAACGCAAGACGATAATTTCATTGTTATTATTCAGGCCGGTAAACGTAAACAAAACGGAAATCAAGGCCGCGACCGGAGCGACAGTGACCAAAATACTCGGCAGCGAGTAAAAGTAATACTGCGCGATGATATCGATAGGGACTTTGCGGTCGATAAATTCGTCTAACTGACTGGTCGAATCGATTAAAACGTATAAGAAACAGAACGTCAGTATGGCGCCGAAGAAAATCTTAACAATAGAACTGAGGATATATCGGTCTAGGATACGCATCGAATATTTAAAATGATAGCGACAATACCGGCAATGGTGTTGGGAATCCACATCATAATGGCCGGAGGAGCCGCGGTTTTCATACTTAAGGCTTCACATCCCAGCGAAACCAAATAATAGCTTGCCGCACATATAATAGCAAAAACCACATTCGCCGACTTTTCCCGGCGGTGTGTAATGACTGCGATAGGAAAGCCTAATAAAATAAAAATTAACGGCGAAAAGGACCAGGAAATCTTGCGGTGATATTCCGTTTGCAGTCGTGAAGGATCGATGAACAATTCCTCCAGTTTCGCGATAGCTTCTTTTAATTCTTTGAGCGTCATCCCTTTGGGTTTTTTCTCAATTTTTATGTCGTCGCTGCCGAGATCCAGGGTCATGAAATAACTTTTAAAGTTCAATTTGTAAAATTTGTCCGGATTTTCTAAATTGGGTTCATCCGAGGTCCCATCAATCAATTTTAATTTTAACTGATTTTTTCCGGGAACGGGCGTAAATTCACCTTCTTTGGCAATGATCGTACGGGTTGGGCCGTTTTCCTGCGGTTGATAGATCGTGATATTAAACATCCGGTTTTCTTCAATCTTGTGAATAAAAAGAATTTGTCCGTTAAACGCGTGAATAAAAACGCCGGCCTCCAGCAAAGCCGTAGGGTTTTGCGCGCCGAGGGTCTTCAGCATACGGTGCTGTTTATAATGCGCGTAGGGAATAATCCGTTCGTTAAGGACGATTGAGAAAAGACTGGCAATAATGCCGATGATAATCATAGGGGTCAAGAGTTTGGATAAATGGACTCCGCTGGCCCGCAGCGCCAGGATTTCATTATCAGCCGACAATCGGCTGAACGCAAGGATAACGGCGATCAAACAGGCGATCGGCAGGGTGTATCCTAGAAGAACAGGCACATAGAGAATAAATACTTTTCCGATTAAGGAAAGTTTAACCCCTTTATTGATGACAAGGTTTGTCAGCTGAATAAGATTTCCTAACAGAAATACGCAAGTCAACACAAGAAGAGAAAGGAAAAAAGGGATAATACTTTCTCGAATAATATAACGGCGAATAATTTTCATAGTGTTGTTTATTTAACAGCGTCGCAATACATGTTGTCATTAAAAGCCCACGCTGAAGCAGACATGGATTTAAATCCGAGCTTTTTCAAAAGCTGTTGAAGATTTTTTGGATCAAAGTAAATAATATGATCCGGCGGTCTTAGGCCGGTCCATTTATCTTTGACGATTTTTCGATTAAGACAATTGTAATTCACGGTCTTTTGAATCAGAACCCCGCCGTCATTGAGCAGTTCATAACATTTTTTCAAGGTTCCTTCCGGATCGTCCACATGTTCGATGATGGAAATCAGGGTAATGGCATCAAACTTCTGTCCCTCAAAATCCATGGACTGAAAATCACCGGCCCGAACCTTCATCCCACCGCGATTATTGGCCAGTTCCGCCAAATAATCGGAAATCTCCACGCCGTAACATTCGTAACGGTCTTTGATGGTTTCCAGAAAACTGCCGTCTCCGCAGCCGACATCCAGAACTTTTTTTCCGGGAGCGATATATTTTTCAATTTTCTGCCGAAAGATCCGGCTTTTGTCGCGTTTTAAAACTTTGTTCCAAAAGCGTTTCATCACCCGAGAAAACCTTACAATGGCCGGTTTTTTCTTGGTGTTGCGCTCAATCACTTTATCTTTTTTGTACATCTCCGGACGGCTTTGCCGGGTTGGAAGAGGATCAATCTTGGCGAAATCACAATGCGGGCATTGCTCAATATCCCAGTCTTTTACATGATAAATCTTGTTCCATTCGGAACTGTCGCACACCGGACAGACCGTAATATGCCGTGATTCCGTAATTCTCCTAAAATATTAATATTTAAGCTTATATAATATTCTTAAATTAACACAATTCATCAAATAGTCAATCATAATACTGGACACCTTTTATGGCGCCGGCTTTGTCAAAAAGCTCCGGCCAGCGCGAGAAATCCTACCCTTTGTGCACCGGCTTTTTTTAGTGTTTTGGCCGCTTCCGATGCTGTTGCTCCTGTGGTGATTAAATCATCCA
>JAGQKQ010000005.1 GCA_020430005.1 Candidatus Omnitrophota bacterium | reverse complement strand
GGTAACCCAGCGACCCTACTTAGCTTTTTCCTTGCTCAAACTTCAGCACATCAAAAAAGGCGCGGATTTTACGAGGATCTTTGATACCCGGGGATTTTTCGACACCGCTGGAGACATCTACAGCATACGGGCTCAAAACAGACAAAGCCTCCTGCAGATTATTCGGCGTCAAACCTCCGGATAAGATATAAGGTTTTTCGATTTTCTGCATGGCGATGAATTTCCAGTCCGGAGACTCACCTGTTCCGCCATATTCCCCTTCTTTATGAGCATCGAATAAAAAGGCGTGGACTTTATTATAGCGGGCTGTTTTCGCAAAGCTGAAATCATCCCCGACGCGAAAGGCTTTAATGACCTTGTTTTTCTGGGCAAACCGGTGACAAAAAGCGGGCTCTTCATCCCCGTGAAATTGCAGTGTAGAAATTCCGGTAAAGCGGCATACATCGCGCACCGCCCCTTCTTTCTGGTTCACAAAAACACCGACCGGCGTGATAAACGGCGGCAAGGCATCAATCAGTTTTTTCGCCCGTGACGGTGAAATATACCGGGGACTTTTTTTATAGAAAATAAACCCGACCGCCCAGGCGCCGTAAAACGCCGCCTTTTGCGCGTCTTCATGATTAGTAATACCGCAAATTTTGACTTTCATTGAGTTGTCCTTTTAGTAGGTGCTTCAGAGACCCGGTGGCCCAGTGACCCGGAAGCCCGGTGACCCTGAAGGGCATTATTTACTTCACATTAATATAAAACTTCCACAGTAAATTTCCAACACTTTGACGCTGCCAAACGACTTCATCATAACTGGTTTTTGAAAGATACTGCATATCATAAGAAAAATCAATTAAATATTCTGCTTCTGCTAAAGAGCCTAATTTTTTGCTATTGATAAAAATCGTTTAAACTCTTTTTGGCCACCGCGCGCATACCCTTCAACAATGTTGAGCGGCACTGAAATAATAGCACGCCGTAATTGCGATGTTATACCGTAACTTTCCTCCTTTGGAAAATTACGTGTTGCTTTATAAACCAATTTCGCTAATAAATCCGCTTCCTTCCAAACAATTAATTTCTTATAACCCGCCTTATTCATATTTCCCCCTTTTTATTATTTGGGGGATGTTACAATAAAGTCTTTTCTGGGCCTCCGAGACACAGGGTCACCGGGACTCCGGGTCACCGAGTCTCTGGAGCACCCTCACCCATTATTTCTTTCATTTTCGCGCCGATGTCCGCTTCGCGCATAAAGGTTTCCCCAATCAAAACCGCGTTGACACCGCACTCTTTCAGACGTTTCACATCATCAAAACTTTTAATACCGCTCTCGGCTACTGTAATAATGCCCTCCGGGATTTGCGGAATCAAGTCCTCGGCAGTTTTCATATTCACCTCAAAGGTACGTAAATCGCGGTTATTGACCCCGATAATTTCCGCGCCGCAATCCACCGCCCTTTTCAGCTCTTCCTTATTATGGATTTCCACTAAAGCGTCCAAATCCAAAGACGCCGCGGTTTGAATAAAACGCGTCAAGGTATCATTATCCAGAATCGCCACAATCAAAAGTACCGCACTCGCCCCATTTAACTGGGCCTCAAAAATCTGTCCTTCATCGATAATAAAATCTTTGGTCAATACCGGGACATCGCAGTTATCGGCCACCTTTTTAATGAACAGCGGATTTCCTAAAAAATATTTATCTTCCGTTAGAACCGAAATCGCCGCGGCCTTGTTTTTTACATACGTGCGCGCAATGTCCAGCACATCAAAATTTTCCCGAATTAACCCTTTCGACGGCGAGGCTTTTTTAATTTCCGCAATCAGATTGATCTGGTTGTTCCGGGAAATTTGTTTTTTGAACAGCGAATAGCGGTCGTATGTGGTCTGGCTGATTTTTTCTTTGATCTGTTGAAAAAAAGCGCTCTTCTCCGCGTTCACCTTTTCTTTATGCTCAACGATATCTTTTAAAAATGTAGCTTTCATATTTAGCCGCTGGTTCTTAGTGCCTAGTTGCTAGAAAACTGCTAAAAACTAACAACTAGCGACTAAGCACTAATTAAACCGATTTGTAAATTCTTTAAGCTGTTCAAGTTTTCGTTTCGCCTGGCCCCGGTCAATCGACTGTCTGGCCGCTTCCAGACCATCAGAAATATTTTCGACTCTTTCGGCGATATACAACGCGTAAGCGGCGTTAATTAAAACAATATCCCGCCGGGGAGACATATCCCCTTCTAAAATATCCATTAAAATTTTTACGTTTTCTTCTACCGTGTCTCCGCCTTTTAATTCCTCTTCCTGAGCCAGCGGAATACCCAGTTCATCCGGTGAAATATCGTAGGATTGAATTTCTTTTCCGTTAAATTCGCTGATAAATGTCTTGGCCGTCGTCGTAATTTCATCCAACCCGTCCGCTCCATGCACTACCAATCCGCGCTTTAACCCCAAATTTTGAAGAACGTGCGCGACTGGCTCCACCAGATCACGGTTATACACGCCGATCATTTGATGCGTCGCGTTCGCCGGATTGGTTAATGGCCCGAGGATATTAAAAATCGTTTCCACACCCAGTTCTTTCCTGACGCCTGCCACATTCTTCATGGCCGGATGCAGTTTTTGCGCGAATAAAAAGGCAATCCCCACCTCATCCAGACACTCATTTAAATGTTCTTCCTCAACATGCAGATTAACTCCCAATGATTCTAAAATATCCGCGCTCCCGCATTGACTGGATACCGAACGATTGCCGTGTTTCGCCACAATGCAACCCGCGCCGGCCACCACCAGCGCCGTCGCTGTGGAAATATTGAACGTATTCTTTTTATCCCCGCCGGTCCCACAGGTGTCTAAAATATACGGATGTTTCGTCTGAATTTTAACCACAAATTCACGCATCACCTTCGCGGCCCCGGTTATTTCTTCCACGGTTAGACCTTTGGCCCGTAACGCCAGAAGAACCGCGGCCATGTCGTCTTTCGGGGTTTCTCCGGACACGATCTTTTTCATCATGTCGATGATTTCGCCTTCCGTCAGATTTTCCCGGTTCTGCAATTTGTGAATGTGATCTTTCATGAACGATCCTCCACTCCGTTATTTTTTTAACGTTAGAAAGTTCTTCAGTATCTTCTTTCCCGCCGCGGTTAAAATGGATTCCGGATGAAACTGCACGCCCCACAACGGAAATTTTTCATGACGCACACCCATAATTTCATTTTCATAAGTCCATGCCGTGACATTCAGACATTTCGGCAGTGTCTTCGGTTCAATCACCAAAGAATGATAGCGGGTCGCTTCGAAAGGATATTCCACGCCTTTAAACAAATCTTTCCCGTTATGTTTAATCTTGGAAGTCTTGCCATGCATCAGTTTCTTGGCCCGGACAATCTTGCCACCAAACGCCTGGCCGATACACTGATGCCCCAAACAAACACCTAATAGAGGAATCTTGCCGGCATATTCTTTAATCACATCGACAGAAATTCCGGCGGAATCCGGATTTCCCGGCCCCGGAGAAATCACAATCTTCTCCGGTTTCATCCGGGCAATATCTTTCAGCGTTAAAGCATCGT
This sequence comes from Candidatus Omnitrophota bacterium, assembly GCA_020430005.1. Classification (GTDB taxonomy): domain Bacteria; phylum Omnitrophota; class Gorgyraeia; order Zapsychrales; family Zapsychraceae; genus JAGQKQ01. The sequence continues at coordinate 17,714 of JAGQKQ010000005.1, read as the reverse complement.
TACGGTAAATCTTCAAGTCCGCGCCCAACTCGCCAAAATACTGCACAAGATTGTACGTGAATGAATCATAATTATCGATCATGAGAATCATATTTAATTCCTTTTAGTGGAAACTCAGATACCCGGAGACCCTGTGACCCGGAGTCCCAGAGACCCGGAATCCCGGAAATTTTCTGGAGCTCTGGTTTCTGGGGCTCAGGAGCACTTTACAATTATTCTTTCTCTCTCCACACTTTCGCGCCGATAGCACTCAGTTTGGCATCGAGGTTTTCATAACCCCGCTCGAGGTGATAGATCCGATGGATCTCGGTTTTCCCTTTGGCCGCCACACCGGCAATCACCAAGGCTGCCGAAGCCCGTAAATCCGAGGCCATTACCGGCGCGCCGCGCAATGTTTTTACACCTTGCACAATCGCGTTAACCCCTTCCCGCCGGATATTGGCGCCCATACGGTTTAACTCGGCAATATGAATAAACCGGTCGGGATAAACCTTATCCGTAATGACACTCACTCCCTGACATAACGCCATCATCGCCATAAACTGCGCCTGCAAGTCCGTCGGAAAACCCGGATATGGATAAGTGGTTACACTCACCGGTTTAATTGTCTTTTTTGTTTTAACCTTTAAAATTTTGTTTTCTTCAAAAACTTTAACACCTGCCTCTTCCAGCTTATCCGTTAACGCCGCCAGATGAGTTAAGTCCGCCCCTTTGATGGAAAGATTACTGCGCGTCGCCGCCGCCAGAATAATATAGGTTCCCGCTTCAATCCGATCGGGAATAACAGAATGTTTTATGCCTTTAAGTTTCTTAACACCAGTAATAACCAAACGCGGCCCGCCTTTACCCTTTATCTTCGCGCCCATACCAATTAAAAAATCGGTTAAGTCCTCAATTTCCGGTTCACACGCGGCGGAATCGATAACCGTTTCGCCCTGGGCCAGCACAGCCGCCATCATCACATTGGCCGTTGCTAATACAGACGAACCGAAAACACCGCCCAAATAAACATGCCTTCCCTTTAATTGTGCCGCACGGGCATGGATATAACCGCCGTCAATATCCATTTTTGTGCCGAGCGCTTTTAATCCTTTCAAATGCAAATCCACCGGACGAACACCGATAACACATCCACCGGGCAGCGATACTTTGGCTTTTTTTAATTTGGCCACCAAGGGGCCCAGCACACAAAACGATCCGCGCATGGTGGAAACCAAAGAATAATCCGCGACATGATTAAGCTTTCCCTTTTGAGAAACCTTTAACACGTTATCCGTGAAGTCTACTGTCTTGCCCAGGGATTTCAGCAGTTTGATCATGGTTAACGTATCGCGCAGACGGGGAACATTTCGAATGACACATTCATCTTCGGTTAAAAGCGTAGCCGCCAAAATCGGTAAAGCGGAATTTTTCGATCCGCTGATTTCAACCGTTCCTTTTAAAGGAAGCCCGCCCTCAATGACTAACTTTTCCATAATTATGTGCTCTGTGTTCTGTGATCTGTGATCCGAAACCGAGCACGGACCACAGACAACAGACCACTTTTATTTAAAGATACCTACATTTTACTTTTAACATTAAACAATTTTTACGTTTCTTTCGTCTTCATCCTAAATTTTAAGCGGATACCTGTGCGCTGATGATACGTTCTGTTTCCCGGTAATCTTTAATCACGGCGACATTATCAAAGCTGTTTGTATCCTGAAACATGCGTTGAACAGCCGGAAATTGTCCGTCCCCGATTTCAAAATAAATCATGCCATTGGGATTTAAGAAATCCCCGGCTTGCGATACGATCATCCGATAAAAATCCAACCCGTCAGCGCCGCCATCCAATGCCATAACCGGCTCTTGCTTAACATCGTCCGGCAAGGTGTTCATATCCTTTGTACGAATATACGGCGGATTTGAAACAATCATATCAAATTTTTCGTCCGGGTTCATCTGCCGATTCAAAAAATTTTGCATGTCCCCGCAGATAAAACGAATCCGTTCCGTAAGCTTATGGTCCCGCGCATTCTCTTCAGCCAGGGCTACCGCGTCGGCAGATTTATCCAGAGCAGTCACGCTTGCGTTGATAAAATATTTGGCCAGCACAATCGCGATGTTTCCCGAACCTGTTCCTAAATCCAGTATGTGCAACGGTTCAACCTTACGCGCGCGCCATTGAATCTGGATTTTCTCGACCAGGATTTCCGTTTCCGGCCGCGGGATTAAAACCCGGGGGTCAACCTTTAATAGCGTTCCCATAAAATCGCAGTTTCCGAGAATATACTGCAGCGGCTCCCCGGCCTTGCGGCGCTTTTTCATGGTGTCAAAAGTGTGTTGTTGGGATTGTGTTAAGGAAAGTTTATTAAGATGCAGTTCGTCACGGCGGCAGTTTAAAATCGCAGTCAGCATTTGTTCGGTTTCATTCATTTAATGCCTGCTCCCGGTCAGCTTTAATTAACGCGTCCGTAATTTCGTCCAGGTCGCCGTCCATCACAAAATTTAATTTATGCGTGGTAAAACCGATACGGTGGTCCGTCACACGCCGGTCCGGGTAATTATACGTACGGATTTTCTCACTACGGTCTCCCGAACCGACTTTCAGTTTTCGGTCCTGGGATTCTTTGGCCTGTTGTTCCTGTATTTTCTGATCATGCAAACGCGCGCGTAATACACGCATCGCCTTGGCCTTGTTTTTCAGTTGGGAACGTTCGTCCTGGCACTGGACAACAATACCGGTCGGAACATGCGTTATCCGAACAGCAGAATCTGTTGTATTGACGCTCTGTCCCCCTGGACCTGAGGAACGATAAATGTCGATTCTTAAATCGCTGGGATTAATATCGATTTCCACTTCTTCCGGCTCAAATAAAACAGCCACCGTCGCCGCTGAGGTATGAATACGTCCGGACGCTTCCGTGGCCGGCACACGCTGAACACGATGCCCGCCACTTTCCCAACGCAAACGTTCCGAAACACCTTGCCCGCTAATACTGAAAATAACTTCTTTATAACCGCCCGCTTCGGATTCATGAATTTCAATCGGTTCAATCGTCCAGCCTTTTTTCTCCGCGTACTTGGTGTACATGCGGTACAAATCCCCGGCAAAAAGAGAAGCTTCCAACCCGCCGGTTCCGGCACGGATTTCAAAAATCAGATTACGGTTCTTATCCTGATTACGGGGATTTGTTAAATCATCGAGCTGCTCTGCCAGCTGCTCTTTACGCTTAATCAAATCTTCCAATTCGGCTTCCGCCAATTCCGCAAAATCATCGTCCGGCTTGTCTTTTAACAGCGCTTCAGTGTCTTCCATTTGCCGGATGGTTTTATTCATCTGGCGTACCAACTCCACCAATGGCGTTAAGTCGGAATATTCCTTAGCTAATTTCTGATACTGGTCCTGATCCGCAACAATATCGGAATCCGCGAGAAGTTTTTCCAGTTCAACATACCGTTCTTCTTTTTTGCTGAGTTTCGCGAGCTGCGCGGGTGACAGTTCCATTGATTAGCTCTGCTTTTTGTAACGTTTCTTGAAACGCTCAATACGACCAGCTGTATCCACGAATTTCTTTTCACCTGTAAAAAACGGATGGCATGAGGAACAGATTTCCACACGGATGTTGTTAGCCGTCGACCGTGTATGATAAACCTGACCACAAGCACAGGTGATCGTTGTTTCTTTGTACTCTGGATGAATTTCTGCTTTCATTTTTTTCCTCTTTCTTATTCTGGTGATTTGTGCTTGGTGCTTAGTGCTTGTGATAGAAAGAATTCCTTCTAATCACCAACCACGAACCACCAATCACTGTAAAATCGCTGCGCGATTTTACATGTTATTTAAGTTATCCAAAAACTCTCTATTGCTTTTAAACTTGCCTAATCGATGTATTAACATCTCCATCGCTTCGGCGGAATTTAAATCCGCGATCGCTTTACGCATCAACCAAATCCGCTGAAGATCCGATTCCGGAATAAGTTTTTCTTCATGACGCGTGTTAGAGCGCTTAATATCAATTGCCGGATAAATACGGCGCTGGAATAAGGACCGGTCTAACTGAAGCTCCATGTTACCCGTTCCTTTAAATTCCTCAAAAATAACCTCATCCATACGGCTTCCGGTTTCCACCAACGCGGTCGCGATAACCGTTAAGCTTCCGCCTTCTTCCACCGCACGCGCGGAACCGAAGAATCGTTTCGGTTTGTGCAAGGCGTTGGAATCTACCCCACCGGATAAGATCTTCCCACTGTGAGGAACGACCGTGTTATACGCCCGCGCCAGACGTGTAATACTATCCAACAGGATAACAACATCGCGTTTGTGCTCTACCAGGCGCTTAGCCTTCTCCAGGACCATTTCGGCCACCTGAACGTGACGCTCAGCCGGCTCGTCAAAGGTGGAGGCCACGACCTCTCCTTTAACACTGCGCTGCATATCGGTCACCTCTTCCGGACGCTCATCGATCAAAAGGACCATCAAAACCACGTCAGGATTGTTATGCATTATAGAGTTTGCGACCTTCTGAAGCAAGACTGTTTTTCCACTGTACGGAGGGGCCACAATCAGGGCTCTTTGGCCCTTTCCGAGCGGAGTCAGCAGGTCCATAATCCGCATAGAGATTTCTTCCGGAACACTTTCTAAGACAATACGATCTTTCGGATAAAGCGGGGTCAAATTATCGAAGAATATTTTGTCTTTACAGTTTTCCGGATTCTCAAAATTGACAGCTTCTACTTTCAAAAGGGCGAAATATTTTTCACCTTCTTTAGGAGGACGAATATGTCCGCTAACACTATCCCCTGTTTTCAGGTCAAAGCGGCGGATTTGTGATGGAGAAATATAAATATCATCAGGACACGGCAGATAATTGTAATTTGTACTGCGCAGGAACCCGAATCCTTCGGAAAGGATTTCCAATGTTCCTTCACCAAACATTAACCCGGCCTTTTCAGCCTGAGCCTGCAGCAATTTAAAAATCAAATCCTGTTTTTTACTACTGCTGATGCCGTTAACACCCATTTTTCTGGCGAACTTTGTCAATTCGGACATGTTCATGTCTTTCAACTTGGTAATGTCCAGATAATCTCCGTTTTGTTCGACAAGTTTTGTATCCACATTGTCTTTTTTGACCGAGGAATCCCTTGTTTCCTCTCTTTTGGATACCGGTCGTGTGTCTCTTTTCGCAGTAGCGCGGTCTTTCATTTGCGAAGATTTCTCCATCCTCTTTTCCCCCTGGTTTACTTTTTTATCTTTCGAAGTAGATTTTGCCATAACTCAGTTACCTGCTTTCCTGTTTGATTTTCTGTACCATTGTTATCAATCGTCACATCCGCTAATTTTATTTTTTCTTCCAACGGCATTTGGATGTTAATACGCCGCAGGACCTCATCTTTTGTTATATGTAAACGCTTCATCGCGTGCTCAATCTGCTTTTCCTGGTCGGTGACAACCACAACACTTAAATCGACATCCTGGTGAACCTTGGACTCAAATAGCAACGGAACATCCAAAACGACAATATTATTTTCATTTTCTTTTCTATATTTTGCTAACAGCGCATTCATTTCTCTGCGCACGACCGGATGAACAATCTTCTCCAGCTGGGAAAGCTTGTCCAGATCCTTAAACACAATCTCCGCCAGTTTACGGCGGTCGATCTCGTCATGATCAAGGATCGATTTTCCAAACGCCTCAACAATCGGCCGGTAACAAGCGCCCGTTAAGGCCATCTGCTGATGCACAATATGGTCGGCATCGATAATCTTCGCGCCCAGATCTTCAAACATGCGGGCGACTGTCGATTTTCCCGTTCCCAAACTTCCTGTTAAGCCGATAACAAACATGTGTAAATCTCCTTATATTTTCGCGCCGAAGCCGGCCATGAAAATGTTTGCTTCATCGCGTTCTTTCGTAACGCGTTAAATTCCGGTGCTTGCTTATAAATCCTCAACGCCTGTTTAACCGCCCGGACCAATGACACCGGATTCAGCGGCTTAAAAACAACACCTGTTTTTTTATGTTTAACCGTGTCCGCCAGACCGCCGGTTTTATGAACAACCGGAACCGTTCCGTATCGAAAACTGATCAACTGACTTAGTCCGCACGGCTCAAACTCCGACGGCATCAGAAAAAAATCGGAACCGGCATAAACCTGATGCGCCAGTTGTTCATCGAATTTATCCTGCACAGAAAGTTTGTCAGGGTGCTTCGTCGCATATGTTTTCAAGGATTCAATGTAAGCCGGATCGCCAAGCCCTTGAATGATAATACGGCAATCCAGTTTTAAAATCTCTTCCAGCGCTTTCAGAATAACCTCAAAGCCTTTTTGATGGGAAATACGCCCCACATTTCCAAATACCGGAACATCCGCGTCTTTCCATCCGACACGCCGCAGCAGGACTTTTTTATTGTCCGCCTTAGCCGCCCTCATATTTTTCAAAGAATATCTGGCTGTAATATACGTATCGGTTTTGGGATTCCACACCTTTTCATCAATCCCGTTGAGAATTCCCGACAAATCCTTTTTCCGTTTTTGTAAAACCGGATGTACCCCGCATCCTTTGCTTTCTGTCTGAATTTCTTTCGCGTATGACGGGCTGACGGTTGTGATTTTGTCGGCATAAACAATCCCGGCCTTTAACAGGTTTGTCTTTCCATAAAATTCAAAGATCTCCGGGTTTAATAAACGATCCGGCAATTGTGTTTCTGAATATTGTTCCACCGGGAAAAGCCCTTGAAACGCCAGATTGTGAATCGTTAAGACTGTTTTTGTTGTTTGAAACGTTTTTTTATCGGCGTACAATTCTTTCAAATAAACGGGAATCAGCGCGGTCTGCCAATCGTGACAATGAATAATATCGATGGGCAATTTATGATCTTCGATATACCGCAGAACCTGCTGACAAAAATAGCGAAAACGCTTTAAGTTGTCCGGATAATCACCGGACGCATCGCCGTAAAGTTCCGATCTGTCAAATAACGTGTCATTACGGACAAAAATCACATCCGCTTGACCATCCAAAGACCCTTTTAAAAAATGGTCTGATATTTTTTTAAGCTTAAACCCGCCTTTTTTGACACAGCGGTAATAGGGAACAAAAACCGTAATCTTTATTTTTTTTCCTGCCAAAACCTTGGGTAACGCGCCGCACACATCGGCGAGACCGCCTGTCTTCGCAAAAGGAAAAACTTCTGATGAGCAAAAAGCAATGTTTAACATATTATTTTCGTGATCTGTGCTCAGCGGTCTGTTTTCTGCAACTTATTTATTCGAATCACCGATCACGGACCACAATTCTCAGACTGTTTCTGTTTCCAGCCAGTTTTGGCCAACTTTCACAGAAACCTTAATCGGCACATCCAACGCCATCGGATGTTCCATAATTTTACGGATCAGCTGGATTAAATCGTCCTTCTCGGTTTTCACCGCGTCGAACACCAGCTCGTCATGAACGGTGCTGATCATTTTGGATTTGAATTTCTTCTCTTCTATTGCATCCTGCATTTTAATCATCGCCAGCTTCATCAAATCCGCCGCCGATCCCTGCACCGGTGTATTAATCGCCTGACGCTGCGCGAACTGCCGCAGCCCGTTATTCTTGCTATTGATTTCCGGAATATAACGGCGCCGGTTTAACAGCGTCACCACATAGCCTTTGTCCTGGCATTGCGCAATCTGATCGTCCATAAACTGCTTGACCTTCGGATACCGCGTAAAATATTTTGTAATAAATTCCTGGGCCTCGGGATTCGTAATTTTTAAATCTTTGGCCAGTCCAAACGCGCTCATCCCGTAAGTGATTCCGAAATTTACCCGCTTGGCCGTATCCCGCATGTTATAATCCACGTCTTTTTCGTCCACATCAAAAATAAGCGACGCGGTGTACGCATGAATATCCTGCTCTTCATTAAACGCCTTCAAAAGATTTTCATCTTTTGATAAATGCGCCAGAATCCGTAATTCAATTTGTGAATAGTCCGCGGCAATTAAAATGTTCCCCTTCGCCGGAATAATCGCTTTACGGATTTCCCGCCCTAATTCCGTACGGATCGGAATATTCTGCAAGTTCGGATGACGAGAACTTAATCGTCCGGTTTCCGTTCCGATTTGATCAAACTCGGCATGAATCCGTTTGGTTTCGGGATTCACTAATTTTGGCAGCGCATCGATATACGTCGATTTCAATTTCGCGATTTGCCGGTATTCCAGAATGGATAAGGGAAAATCATGTTGATTCGCCAAAATTGTCAGGACACTTTCATCCGTGGAGAAGCCGGTTTTGGTTTTTTTAATGACCGGCAATTTCAATTTTTCAAAGAGAATCTGGCTTAGCTGTTTCGGAGAATTGATATTAAATTCTTCTCCCGCCATTTTATAAAGCTGGTCCGTTAAGTTCTCAAGTTTGCGTTCACATTCTTTGGATAATTGCGCCAAAAGCGGAACATCAATATTGACCCCTTCCATTTCCATTTTGGAAAGGACACGCGTTAACGGCAATTCGAGATCATTCAGCAAACCGGTTAACTGAACGTCTTCCAGTTCTTTTTTAAGCACCGGATACAGTTTAAAAAGTGTTCGGACTTTATAGCCGGCATGATGGTCTTCCGGTAACGATTCTTTCAGATAATGCCATGATAAATCCGCCGGAGCGTAACTACTTTGGGCCGGCGCCAATAAAAATCCGGCCAGCAGAATATCAAAGACATCATCTTCCAGGTGAAAATAACCGGTATAGTCTTTCTTTAAGAATTCTTTTAACCCATGAACGATTTTGGTCTGTCCTGTTGCCGCAAAACCGCTTTTCAGATGGCTTGCCTTTTCCGCGGATAAAACGACAATATCCTTACCGTCTCCCGTCAGATAAATTTTTCCGGTCCCGAAAAGTTCTCCATCCGTATTATCCTCAAAAAGGATCGCCACAGTCTTGCAATCTTTTAAGGACTTTGCGTAGGTTTCAATTTCCTGGTCTTCTGTCAAAGAACGGACATCACAATCCGCGTCTGTATCATATCCGCCGGAATATTCCGCCGCCAAACGGCGAAACTCCAGTGTTTTAAACATTTCAAAAAGTTTATCGGCATCCGGCGTTCCCACTTTTAACGCATTCATGGAAAAATCAACCGGAACCTTATCTTCCAACACGGCCAAGTCTTTACTTAAAAACGCCGCCTCTTTTTCGGCTTCCAGTTTTTCTTTCACTTTAACCTTGGATACGTTCTCAAGATTGTCAAAGACATCCTGCAAACCGCCGAATTCGGCAATCAGTTGGGTGGCTGTCACTTTACCAATACCTTTAACGCCGGGAATATTATCCGACGCATCTCCCGCCAACGCGAGAAAATCAGCCATATAAACCGGAGAAAAACCGAGTTTTTTGGTGAGGCCTTTTTGATCTAAAAGAACACCTTTACTGGGACTCAAAAATTGAACACTCTCGCGGGCCAGCTGATACATGTCTTTATCATCACTGACAACGACAACATCAATTTTGTTTTCGTCTGCCCTCTCAACAAATGTGGCAATCAAATCATCCGCTTCATAACCGGGACATTCATACGCCGCAATATGAAAAGCCGCCAGAACATCCTTGATGATCGGGATCTGACTGATTAAGTCATCCGGCATCGGCTGACGCTGAATTTTATAATCAGCATACTTTTTTTGGCGTAATGTTTGTTCTTTGGAATCAAAACAAACTGCGACATAATGCGGATTATAATCCGTGATCAATTTCTGCAGCGTCTTAACAAAGCCATAAACAGCATTTGTGGCCTGTCCATTCGACGCCCTCAGTTCCCGAATTGCATAGAAAGAACGGTAGCATAAGGCGTGTCCATCTATCAGAAATAAACGCTCCGACGCCATAGCTAATCTATTTTATGTATAAGACCGTATTGTAGATTTATGTTTACCATTATTTGTTCGTCGCGAGGATCAAATCGTTATTTATCTGGAGACCGGTATCGGTTTATTTGGAATCGTGGTGAGCATTTTCTTAATTTCACTTTGCGCGGATATTGTGTCACCGGAATTCAATCGTTTAATGGCTTGCTCCGATTGTTCTCTGATGGTATCTTTGGCCAGTTCGACCATGGCTTTATTACGCGCATCAACGACTTTCGGATTATCAGGCGCAAGTCTTAATGACTTGTCGAACTCTTGGATCGCCTGCTGATAATCCCCTTTTTCAAAAAATTCCTCTCCTTTATCAAAATGTCCTACAGATCGTTTAACTCTTTCCTGGAATTCCTGATGAGCTTTTTGAACCACTTTCCTTTGCAGCCGTTCCGATTCAAGTGTTAAAACCCAGGCCTTATAATTCGGTTTTATTTTGAGAAGCTCTTCCTTGGCTTGCTGCGCCCAGGAATCATCAGGACCGCCCAATTCATAGCGCCTGCGGAAATATTCAAATGCTTTTTCATCATTTCCGATACGCTGATAAAGATACGCTAAATTCATGTATGGCGGGAGATAATGTTCATCCGCTCGGATTGCCTCATAGTAATACTGCTCGGCCCGAGGCAAAATATTAATTTGTTCATAAAGAACGCCCATATCATTGAGCACCGCGGGGTCATTGACACCTAAACTGATGGCTTTACTATAATATGAAAGGGCTTCATTCAAATTACCTTTTTTCTGCTCTACATACCCCAAAGCACGAAACTCTTCGGCAGTTTGGGTTTTGATGTCGGCAAAAGCTAAAGATTGAAAGGTAATGCAAGAAATGAATAAAAGATGAGCAAATCTCTTAACTTGTTTGTTTTCTAAGCGCTTCTTTTCCATAAGCATAATATATATTTTCCCGTTTGGCAAGTAAAAATTATGCTGTATCGGAAGACGGCTCGGCCGGTCCTCCAACGGGGATTTCGGTGCTTTTTGAAGCTTCCGTATCGTCCGTATCCCCTTGCGATGGCGTTGGTTCGGTATCACTGCGGGCGTCCGTTACCTTCCACATCCGGGTGACCTCCGATTCAGGGGCCTCGCGGCTTGCCAAGGCTGTAATCTCTTCAATATCCTGAGGGGAATTCATCAGAACGGCTCCGATCAGTTTTCCGCCCCGGATATAAAAACGCCGGTACATCTTCTGCTGTTGATCAAAGTGCTCCACCAGACGAATACCTTCTCCCGGAAGTGTCTGGCCGATCAAGGTAAGATTCAGGCCATCAAAATCAAACGTGTTTAGTGCGGTCGTTTTTTCCGAGGAAGATTCTTCCCCTGTAATGCATGCTGTTGCCAAAACGGCCTGTTCATGTGCGGTTAAATGCTTTTTATCCGTTTCCGCGGCCGGACCGATCACAAAAACATGATCCAGCGCCGTTTGAAAAGAGGCGTTAACGGAGACAGTTCCATCCGCCTCCAAAGGAGAATCCTTAAGAACACGCACATCGGGTTGCTCCGCGTCAAAGATGACCGCCTGACTGGCCAAAACCTTTCCTGTTCTTAAGCGCACCGCCTTGGCATCACTGTCACCCAGAATTTCAGACACAATGTTTCTTGTATACGTCTGTCCGCCGTAACTTTCCAGGACGGAAACCAGATAGGCAGAGGCCTCTTCATTTAAAATATCCTGCAGAAGATATTCTTTCTTCGTAACAAGAGAAACATCTTTCTCCTGTTTTAATAAGGCCGCCGCGAAACGTAACCCGCAAAGAGAATCGGACTGAATAATAAATGTTTCCGTAATCGGCAATAAATCATACAATCGTTTTGTTTGAGACAATCTTGAAGACGCGTAGATACCTTCTTTGGTAATTCCCTTAATGTTCGGCAATACAACATCCCCGGTTTCCGTAAGAACCAAAATATCAAAAGGGTACTGCTCTTTATCTTCCGTCGTTACATAATTTTTTCTCAGACTGAATCGGACGGGTTTTTGTCCCAGAACAACGTGAACACGATGCGTATCAAAAAAATCTTTCGACCTGGCCAGAACATCATGCAGGGAACATTTTTTTCCTAATAATTGATCCAGCTTGGAAGAATTGTACGGATAATACGGCTCAGGAGAAATTAAAGTGATTTCACAAGTTTGATCGACAGCACGAATCTTTTCAATGGCGGTAATAATCGCCGGTGAATACCCTACAAACAATATCTTCTTCATAAATGATTATGCTCCCTTGGTCTGCACTTTATAAGATTCAATAGCGTTTCGCATCAAAATGACAACGGTAACTGGCCCTACTCCACCGGGAACCGGTGTAATATAAGCCGCTTTTTGTTTGGCTGTTTCAAATTCCACATCACCGACAATCCCGGAATCAATACGATTAATCCCCACATCAATAACCGTTGCTCCTTCTTTAATCCACGCGCCTTTAATCAGTTCCGGACGGCCAACCGCCACTACCAAAATATCAGCACGGCCGACATGTTCTTGAAGACGCCCCGCTTCACTGGTGGCCACATGACAAATCGTAACTGTTGCCAATTCTTCCAGCAGCAAAAGACTTAATGGCTTCCCCACAATGCCACTGTGCCCGACAACGACGGCCTCTTTCCCGCGGATATCCATACCGGTGGATTTAATGTGTTCCATGACCGACGCCGGGGTACACGGCAAAATTCGCGTTTCGCCCAAAATCATTTTTCCGATGTTCGAAACGTTAATTCCTTCCAGATCTTTTTCCGTATCTACACAGTTTGCCACCAAATGATAATCAATATGTTCCGGAACCGGACGGTGCAGCATAATCCCGTGCACACCTTTATCCTGATTCAGTTGTTGAATATGTCCACGAAGCTCTTCTTGAGAAATATCGATGGGAAATGTTTTAAGTTCGTATTCAATACCAATCTCTTCCGCGGCCCTTTTTTGAGAGTTGGCATAGGCGCAGGACCCGTCGTCATTTCCTATCATAACATTAATAACCTTGGGCACACTATGATTTTTTGATTTTATTGCCGCGACTTCTTCCTTCAACCGGGCTTTCAATTTCGCGGCTAATTTTTTTCCATCAAGAATTTGAGCTGACATTAACTATTCGCCTCCACATTCGCCATCGCCGCCTGAAAAGCAGCCTTCAGCATTTCACACGCGGATTGAACATCACTGATTAAATACGGGTTACCTTCTTTCACAAGAAGCGGAGCCAATTGCACCGCATTGTAACATTGCTTGGCAATTTCCTTGGGAACGGCCCGCGCTTTTTTAAGCGCAGCCTGTTTTTCCTTTTCTGATTTCTTACGGGCCGCCACCAAAGCCAGATAAGCCTCGGCATCCAGATCGATTAATTCCACCAGACGCTTGCGGATTTTTTCAGACCGCTCCAGATTTTTCTTTAACGCCGTCTCAACACGCTTGGAAGACCCTTTTCCCAAAGAATAATTCGCCGCCATCGACAACAATGCCGCACCGGCCGCGCCGGTTAAAGCCGCCGCCGATCCCCCACCGGGAGCAGGAACCTTCTTTGACAAAACATCTAAATATTCTTGTAGTGTGTGATTTTTAAATTTTTTCACGTTAGCCAATTGTCGCAGATGAACAGAAGATTTTCTTAAACAGGAAAGTTTTTCTTTATCACGCCCATCATATCCTAAAGATTTTACGATTTCAATAAATACATACTTTTTTATCAGGTGCTTGGCGGTTGGTGATTAGAGTGTCATTGCGAGCGAAGCGCGGCAATCTGGACAAGTTTATTTTAAATTTACTAAGATTACTTCGCTTCGCTCGTAATGACACATTGAATAACACACCAAAGACGAATCACCACGCCTATGGCGTTTCAAATGCATTCTCAATTAAATCAATCATCATCTTCCCATGAGAATCGTAGTCAACCGTTACAACATCGAAACGCATTTCGTTGTGACCGGGGTCCTGCTGTTGAAGATAATATAAGGCCGTCTGAATAATTTTATGCTGCTTATACCGTGTTACCGCCTCAGCCGGAGAACCGTGACTGGCATCATGCCGGGTTTTAACCTCAACAAAACAAAGCACACCGGCTTTTTGGGTAATAATGTCAATTTCACCGAATTGGCAGCGAAAATTTTGTTCAAGGATTTGATAACGACGCTTCTTTAAATAATCAATCGCCGCCGCTTCCCCTTTTTGTCCCGTTGTTTGTTTGGAAAAAGTCATTTAAAGTTCTATGATCTAAGTTCTACGTTCTAAGAAAAAAATCTCTTAGATCTTAGATCGCATATCTTAGATCTGTTTAAACGCACGAAAAAGAGCGGCGATGAATAAAGGATAACCCATGTTTCTGGATAGCCTCTTTATGCTGGGCGGTCGGATATCCTTTATGTTTTTTAAAACCATATTGGGGGTAAATCTGATCGTAGATTGATAAAATTCTGTCCCGGGTGACTTTCGCCACAACAGACGCGCAGGCAATCGACAAAACCGAGGCATCACCTTTGACGACGGTCTCACATCGAAAGGGTAAATATGTTTTGAAACGGTTCCCGTCAACCAGCATATATGTTGTCGGAGTTAAGTCCAACGCGTCCCGCTGGGCTTTGGGCAGTCTGTAAATCAGATGTTCCACGGCCCGGCTCATCGCCAGAAACGTGGCCTGCAGGATGTTTACACGATCAATAACTGTTTCATTAATAATACCGATACCCACCTGGGCCTTTTGTGTAATCTCTTCAAACGCGCGTTCACGTTGAAGCAAAGTCATTTTTTTGGAATCGGTAATTTTGGATTGAAAAGAATAATCCTGTAGAGAAACAGCCGCTGCCACAACAGGTCCGGCCAAGGGGCCTCGTCCAGCTTCATCGATCCCGATGATAAGACGGTACCCTTGACCTCTAAGCTGTTGTTCGTAATTGAGCACTGAGAATTCGTTATGCGTTGTTGGGTTGCGTAACTTGAAACGGCGTATCGTTTGTACGTACACCGTGAAACACTAAATCGAAAGGCGTAAAACGTTTCTAGCTACATAACCGAAAAACGTTTTACGGGATTTAAAATTACTGCATTTGCTGACGCTTAACACGCGCTTTCTTACCGACACGCTCACGAAGGTAATAAAGTTTCGCACGTTTTACAACACCCTTACTGACAACTTCCAGACTTTCGATCACCGGTGAGTGAATAGGGAACACACGCTCGACTCCTTCACCGAATGATATTTTACGGACAGTAAATGTCGCTTTTAAACCCCGACCTGTTTTACGGATAACTGTTCCTTCAAACGGGTGAAGACGGGTTTTATCGGCTTCCTGTACCCTGACCTTCATTTTGACGATATCACCCACTTCAAAAGCCGGCAGGTCACTGCGTAATTTTTTTTCATCAATTGCTTTGATTGTCGCACCAATATTTGTAGCCACAATAAACCTCCTCGTACGTTTTTAAACTCAAAACACGAAAGTCGTGTTTACATAAGTCCTTTTATTTCAACAAGTCCGGACGATTTTTCTTGGTAATCGCCATGGCCTGCTGTTTACGCCATTTTTCGATATCCTGATGATTACCAGATAGTAACACATCAGGAACCTTTTTTCCACGAAAATTTGCAGGCCGCGTATACTGCGGAAAATCGAGCAAATTCTCCTCAAATGATTCGCTGGCCAGGGACTCTTCTTTGCCCAAAACACCTGGCAATAAACGGGCTATACCGTCTACCAGAACAAGCGCGGGAATTTCCCCTCCGGTCAAAATATAGTCCCCGATCGAAATACTCTCATCCACCAAATGTTTGCGGACCCGCTCGTCCACTCCTTCATAGTGACCGCATATTATAATTAAATTTTTTTCTTTTGCCAATTTTTTTACGCGTTTTTGATCCAACCGCGTTCCCGTTGGACATGTCAAAATAATTCTGACTTTACGGCGGCCTTTAATTTTTTTAATCGCATCAAATAACGGCTGCGGACTCAACACCATCCCCGGACCGCCGCCAAAAGGACGGTCATCCACCTTCTTATGTTTATCAACCGTGTAATCCCGCAGGTCATGCACATTGATTTTGATTTTGCCGGCTTTCTGCGCGCGTTTTAAAATTGATTCATTTAAAATCGGTTTTAACGCTTCCGGAAATATTGTAATAATATCAAACCGCATAAAGTTCCGATCCGTATTCTTTGAGAAATGTGTTTTGAAAATCTTCGTAGCGGTCTTCTTGAATAGCTGTCCGTATCTCTTTCATTAAATTAACATAAAAATAGAGATTGTGATAGGTGATTAACGTCAATCCTGTAATTTCACTAAGATTGGCCAGATGGCGAATATACGCCCGGGAATATCGGCGACAAACCTGACAGTCACAGGTCTCGTCAATCGGTCCCGGATCGTTCACGAATTGCGCGTTACGCAAAATCTTACGTCCTTTGCGCGTAAACGCTGTGGCATGCCGGCCAAAGCGCGTCGGTAACACACAATCGAACATATCGATTCCCTCTCCCACAGCTTTAACAATTTGATCCGGCAATCCGATACCCATAAAATACCGCGGCCGGTCTTCCGGTAACAATGGCATGACCCAATCTAAAGCCTTAAACATTTCTTCTACCGGCTCCCCGACACTGACACCGCCGATCGCGTATCCTTCAAAATCTAATTCTAAAAGTTCTTTCGCGGATTGTTCACGCAGATCCTGATATGTTGCTCCCTGAACGATACCAAACAAATGCTGATTTTTATTCATCCCCAATTTCAAAAAATGTTCTTTAGAACGTCGTGCCCAGTCCGTTGTCCGCCGGACAGAACCTTCGGCCTGTTTCCGGTCACACGGATACGGGGCGCACTCATCCAGAGGCATAACCATATCTGAACCGATGATCTGTTCGATCTCCATCACTTTTTCCGGTGTGAAATATAACGGTGATCCATCCAAGTGAGAACGGAACTTTACGCCATCATCCGTAATCTTTCTTAGCTTGGACAAGCTGAATACCTGGTAGCCACCGCTATCGGTTAGGATCGGTTTTGTCCAGCCGGATAATCCGTGTAAACCGCCGGCCTCTTTCAAAATGTCACAGCCCGGACGGAGATACAGATGATACGTGTTGGCCAACATCAACTGCGCGCCGATACTTTCCAGATCTTCAAAACGCAGCGACTTTACCGTCCCATTAGTCCCTACTGGCATAAAAAACGGAGACTCAATCGTGCCGTGGTCCGTCTTAATCAATCCCAAACGGGCTTTCGTTGTTTTTTCTTTTTTCAGTAGTGTAAACATAATAAAATTTCTGGTGACCCTACCTCCCTGTGATCAAGTAACCCAGAAAACGTCCAAAAATCAGGGTCTCCGGGTCACAGGGCATCTTGTTATTTAATTATCATCGCATCGCCATAACTGTAAAATCGATATTTTTGTTCGGCGGCTTCTTTATACGCCTTCATCACCAAATCTCTTCCCGCGAACGCGCAGACCAGCATTAACAATGTGCTGTACGGCAAATGAAAATTGGTAATCAAAACGTCCACCATTTTAAAATTATAACCCGGATAAATAAAGAGGTTTGTTTGGTCCTGCGTTTTACCGGTTTTTGCGACGGATTCCAGAGTACGGCAGCTGGTAGTTCCAACCGCGACCACTTGACGCCCTTGGTTTTTCGCCTCATTTAACTTTTGATAAACTGTCTCTTCCATTTGATATTCTTCATAATGCATAGGATGATCAGTAATGTTATCCTCTTCCACCGGCTTGAATGTGCCGTAATTGACATGAAGCGTAACTCTGGCAAATTCATGTCCTTTTTCAACAATATCCTCCATCAATTGATCGGTAAAATGAAGCCCGGCTGTAGGGGCCGCCACAGAACCGG
>JAGQKQ010000059.1 GCA_020430005.1 Candidatus Omnitrophota bacterium | reverse complement strand
CCTTCTTCCCCTTGGCAAATATTATAGCGCCGGACGTTTCTTTATCAAGTCTGTGGCAGGGATGAAATTTGAATTGCTGATCGCGGGCATATTGATAATTAACGATATTAACGAGCGTGTTTTGCTCATTTTTGTTTGTCGGAATGACAAGAAGACCGGAAGGTTTTTCGAAAACGGCTACCTCTTGATCTTCATATAAAATCCGGATTGGATTTTTCAGATAACGCGCATTACTGGTGGTCAATTTATCAGTCAAATATCAACTATTCCATGAATGTACCGATATAATCGGCAATACTTTCAGCGTCACGTTGTGTTATATCGTTAAAAAAGACCGCGATATTATAATGATCTTGTTCCTGCGCTTCTTCAATACGAACAACAACACCTTCACAGGCAATCTTTCGACTGGAATTCTTTCCGTTTTTTCGAACAGGCAACAGCAGGTTGACCTTAAGCTTTACCATCGGTTCAATATAACGATTTACTCGACAGTAAAGACCTGAACGGCTGATATTCACCGACTCCGTGACAATGTCTCCGGCTTCATCAATCAGTTTCAGGGGGATATTATTTTCCAGACGCGGTGATTCGCGCCTTTCCTGAGCGGTTTTCTTTGTAGACATAACACAATCCTACATTAACGGTGCAAACTTTATTATGCGGCCGATTCCTGTCCTTGGGTAGCTTCTATATCTTTTTTCAGTTTCGCTTTAAAAGCGGCTTTGTTGATATAGTATTTTCCGTTTCGGTAATAACGTCTTGCTCTTTTTAACGTTGTTCCGGTCTCCGCACATTTTTTTGAGATGTCTTCTTTTTCGTCAGCCATGATACCCTTTAACTCCTTTCAGAATTTTCTTTAACTTTCAACGGTCCACTTTCCAGAAACTCATTAATTTTTTTTCTGGTTATAATACCGGATCCGTCTTCACTAAATTTTAAACCGATCTCATACCAGTCGGTCAACGGCATTTTGGACGCCCACATCACCTTACCCTGACATTCGACAACCTTGTTGGATTCAGTGGGAACATTGACCGTCAACTCTGTTCCGAGCGGTATAAAATCATGATATTTCATTCTTAAGCCTCCGGCACTCAAATCGCAGGATAGTGCTCCTCCGTACCGGGATGGGTCCGGAAACTGGCACTCTAGAGGCTCGGCGTATCGCGCACGCCGGTATTGTCGTTTTTCTTCAAATCGCATTGGTTTGTTCTTTTAACCAATTTCTGACTTCATGAATAAACTTTAATAAAGGCTGTATAAGTGTGTGCATTATAACATAATCTATAAGGGTGACAATCATTTTTTTAGCGTTGCCATAGACGACAAAAGCTAAGGCCCTTCCTCTCCATAATTCTCTAAGTCGTTACTTTACATTATATTACAACTTTATTAAAATACACACTTTTTTGAAAAAATATTTACCGCCGCCTTCGCCCATGCTATAATCTTTTCAATGTACAATCAATTCTACAATCTGATTGAAAATCCTTTTAATATCACGGCTGACCCGGATTTCTTTTTTGAAAGCCCGCAACACCGGGAAGCGATTAATCATTTATTATATGGCGTTACTCAACGCAAAGGCATTCTGCTGGTCACCGGAGAAATCGGGACCGGCAAGACAACCCTCTGCCGGACATTACTGGGGCGCCTTCCTAAAGACACCAAATCCGCACTGGTCCTGAATCCGAATTTTTCCGATCTGGAGCTTCTCAAAATGATTGTCCGTGATCTCGGAGTAGAAGGCGATTTTCCGACCAAATATGAACTAATTACAGCCTTGAATCAATATCTGATCAAAATGACCAATGAAGGCTACAATGTTGTTATCATCATTGATGAGGCTCAAAATCTTGGGGTCAAGGAGCTGGAAGAAGTCCGACTCTTATCTAACCTAGAAACAGAAAAACACAAACTATTGCAAATTATTTTAGTCGGACAACCGGAGTTGATCGAAAAACTTCAACTCACTGAACTGCGCCAAATTAACCAGCGTATTGCGGTTCGTTATCATCTTTTACCGATGTCCAAAACGGAAATTAAAGAGTATATCCGCTACCGCATTAAAAGAGCGTCCAATGAAATTCAGCGCTACGCTCTTCATTTTACCAATGAGGCGATTGATGCGATCTATGAGAATTCGCAAGGAACGCCCCGAATGGTAAACGTCCTCTGCGACCGGGCACTTCTGGCGGGCTTTGTCGACGAAACTTATACCATCGATGAAAATATTATTTATAAATGCGCGAAAGAGGTGGGTCGCAAATGAGTATAATCAACGATGCTCTTAAAAAAGCACAGGAACAATTAAAACAGAAAGATTCTTCCGCTAATAAAGCTCAACCGGCTCCTCAAAAGGAAGCTCCAACGCAGGCCCAGCAACCCGCTTCTGCTGAACCGCAAACACCAAAACCGATCTCTCCTGCTTCATCGTCACCGGGATCATCAGGCACAAGTATCAAAACGGAAGCTGTGTCATCCAGAAAGAAAAACTACACTCCAATTATTGTATTCTTTCTGATCGCATTGACCGCACTGGGAACCGTTTCCTATTTTCTATTCGGCAACAAGCTATCTTCCAAGGAACCCGCCGAACCCAAAGCCGTGATGTTTTCCGATGGTGAGATTATTAACCCCAATACCCAAAAGAAACCGCCGTCCAAACCGCTATTCGGCCGGACCGAATTTGTTTTAACCGGAACAATGCAAATGGGTGAGAAAAAGGCCGCGATTATTAATAATGAAGTTTATCAAATCGGCGACACAATTTTTGATATGACGGTAGTGGACATCCGGGCTAAAGAAGCAGACTTAATGAAAGATGGTAAAGTAACAACCATCAGTGTTCGTTGATTAGTTCCTGGTGCTTAGCGCCCAACTCCTAGACTTTCTCAAATTAATAATATTTGGATGGTGTAACACATTGGAAATGCATTAGTTGTTTTTGCTTTTTCTAGGCACCAAGCACTAACAACTAAACACTAGTTTTATAACGCTGAACAGCTTTTTTAATAATGTCCTGACGGATCCCTTCAACAACTTTAACCTGACCAATACGCGTCGCCAGAACAAATCTGTTCTTTCCGGTGATAAACTTCTTATCGTGCCTCATCAAATGTAAAATGGCCGCCTGTTTAAGAATCCGGATTGTTTTGGGAAGACCAACATTACTCAATAAATCATTTAAACGCCCCACCGCTTTGGCATTAATCATTTTCTTCTGAAGAGAGATATCCGCCGCGATTCTCATACCCAACGCAATCGCCTCACCGTGTTGATACAATTTGAAGCCTCCCGCGGCTTCAATTGCGTGTCCAACGGTATGACCAAAATTTAGAATTGTCCGGATGGATTTTGTTTCCTTTTCATCGGCAACCACCACTTCCTTTTTAATGCGGCTGCATTGATAAACAACATGCGTGACGACCGCCTCATCAAACGCAAAAATCTCCTGATAATGTTTTTCAAGATATTCAAAAAACTTGCGATCATAAATAACGCCATATTTAATCGCTTCAGCCATACCGTTTCTAATTTGGCGTTCGGGCAGCGTTTCTAAAACAGCCACGTCACTATAAACGACTTTGGGTTGATAAAAAGCCCCGACTAAATTCTTTCCCACGGGAAGATCAATAGCCACTTTACCACCAATCGCCGAATCAATCTGCGCCAAGAATGTTGTCGGCACCTGCACATACGGCACACCTCTTTTATACGTTGCGGCCACAAATCCGGCTAAATCACCAATCACTCCCCCGCCAAAGGCAATCACAAAAACTTTTCGGAAAATATCATAACGCGCAATCTCCTCCATCAACTGCATGGCGACTTTAGCGGATTTACTTTTCTCACCATCTGGCACTTCAAACACTTTTATTGAAAAACCGCTTCTGCGCAAACTCTGTTCGAGTGTTTTACCATGTAATCGCCGGATAGACGGATTCGTAATGACAAGCGCATCCTTTCCAATATT
Organism: Candidatus Omnitrophota bacterium; assembly: GCA_020430005.1. Classification (GTDB taxonomy): domain Bacteria; phylum Omnitrophota; class Gorgyraeia; order Zapsychrales; family Zapsychraceae; genus JAGQKQ01. Next base: position 5,188 of record JAGQKQ010000059.1, on the reverse strand, counting down.
CAGAGCTTTAATGGCCGGCCCGATCTTGGACAAAATCTTATGGCCAATCACAATATTGTAAGGATTCTGTTTTAGATTAACCTTGATTGTTTTCATCACAAAGAAACCCCCAGCAAATTGGCTATTAAGTAAACAACAGACAAAATGGCTACTTGGACAGCCTCCGTATTAATTAAAAGGACAACGATCAAAATTCCAAAGGGTTCCAGCCGCGCATAGGGAACGGCCAGACGGTCCGGCAATAAACCAAAAACAAGGCGTGACCCATCTAAAGGCGGAACCGGAATCATATTAAATACTGCTAAAACAATATTGATAAAAACGCACACACCGAGAAAATGATGTAATACACTCAGAAATGGAATTTTGGCAAGAACACTAAAGACCAAGGCCAGCGCGATATTGATTGCCGGACCCGCCATGGCAACCAAAATCATATCCTGTTTTGGACGACGCAGCCTTCCAAAATTTACCGGAACTGGCTTAGCCCATCCAAACATAAAAGAATTTAATCCCATAAAACGCAAAATCAGCAGAATTCCGGGAAGAAAGATTGTCCCGATCGGATCGATATGCTTAATCGGATTCAACGATAATCGCCCGGCATCTTTTGCCGTCGGATCGCCCAGCTTATACGCCACCCAGCCATGCGCGTATTCATGGAAAACGATCGCGACAAATAAAGCGACTAAACTGGAAAGAATTTCTACTAACATAATTTATAAAATAAGTTGGATCCGTTTGACATTGAGAACAGGATATTCATACTGATCCGACCTCTCTGTGTCGACAATTCCATCCACATCAACTTTATAGTGAACAAAATCTTCAAGCATATTATTCATCCCGCTCAAAAAATAAAGCGTTTCACCATTAACATCCAAACGATAGTGAATGCCTTCTATCGTTTCTACAGACTTCAAGTAACCCGACACGGACATAGATTTCTGAACTTGTATTCGTTCATCCAGCTCATTCTTTTCAGCCGTTTCATTCATCGTTTTATGCGCCTCAATGACAGGATTTTCTTTCACCGGCTCAGGACTTTTATCTTTAAACTGACTAATGTCTTTTGATTTAAACGTCACAAAATCTTCGTGAACCCATCCATAGGTTTTATCAAGCGGAGCGATTTGATGCCACTTCTCTCCTTTTTCTAAAATCTGGACTTCTTCTCCCGCTAAAACCTGTCCGACAACCGAATGTTTTGGATCAGCGCCGGCCCGAACGTTAACACGATCACCGATAACGCCCCCTACCCGGTCGTTCAAAAGATAAATGTACTCCGCACTGATATAAAGCTTGGCAATCTTTGGAAGTTTAATTTTGTACCAGTTGTAGGCCTGACCGACCACCAGAACTTCGTCACCACGGTCAAGCTGGCACAAGCGTTCAAAGTTTTCACTTTGTCCCGCACGAACGTTAACATCAGCCCCGGTGATTTTACCGACGAATGGAAAGATATCCTGTTGCGCCCGCGCAGGTGCGGGCAAAAGACAACAGAAAGCTGTGATGATGAGCGTAAACCTTAACGTCATGTTCACGGGAATTAAGCATGTAGAGAGATGAATAGTTAATAAAAAAGGCCGTTATGATAAAGACTATTTCTTTTCTTTATCTTCGTCTTTTTCAGCCTTCACTTTTCGACGAGCTTTAATCTTGATGATCTTCGTCTTTGGCAGTCCGGTCACAGACGTATCTTCCGCCCAAAGTTCTTTTTTCATCAAGTCTTTAATACGCTCGATCCGTGTCAAAACCGTTCTCTGCTGCGCTCCGGCCGAATCAATTTTTAAAGATGGATGCAATGACATTTTAAAATCTCCTTACTAAATAATCGTTATATTGGTGCTTCAATCGTTCCGCAAACCTTTTGGCTTCGTCTTTTCCTTCAAACCGTCCGACACACACAATCACGTAATCACCCTTTGCCACCATGGACGCAGTAAAACCCTTTTTTTCCAGGGCTTCGATTTCCTTTTTGGCATATTCTTTGGTCTTGAAAGACGCAACCTGGATCGTATAATTCTTGTTTTCCAGCTGCTTTTCGAGTTCAGGAATTCTCAGGATTTCCTGTTTGTCTTCCGTAACGTCAGGTTGAGCCATTTCTGTATGTTGTTCTACAGGAACAACTTCCGGATTATTCAAAAGATTTTCCTGAACAATCACGGTTTCATCAGCCAACTCCGCTGTTTGACCCGCCTCGACACCGCCGTTCTTAAGAGCCAACCGCTTTCCTTTTTCCACGCCAAAGGAGAAAATCACGATTAAGGTTATTATAAGAACAATGGATACAACAATAATATTTTCTGGTGCAACTGTCAAGTTTTTTAATTGACCGGACTTTTTGTCGTTTTCCAGGGCGGAATCCTGCCGGGAAGACGGAAATAGTTCAAATTGGGATTGTCGGGATTGATAATCACTCATAGTATTTAATTATACTAATATTAAGTCTTAGAACTCAAGAGTTTTCTGAAGTTTTTCTGCTTAGCCAAGGTTAAAAACGCATTTACGACTTTGGGGTCGAACTGCGTCCCGCTATTGGCTTCCAATTCATGAAGGGCTTCCTGAACGGAAAACCGCTTTTTATACAAACGCTCTCTTGTCATGGCACAGAAGGCATTGACAACGGAGAGAATTCTGGCACTTAATGGAATCTGCTCTTTCTTCAAACCGGAAGGATACCCTGTTCCATCGTAACGTTCGTGATGATACAAAATGATCGGCAGAACCGGCTTTAAAAATTCTACCGGCCGGATCAAATCGGCACTTTTTTTAGGCAACGTCCGAATTTCTTTAAATTCTTCGGATGTTAATTGACTAGACTTGGAGAGAATATTATACGGGACATCAATTGCGCCGGCGTCATGCAAAATACTTGCGTAATACAATCGTTCAATTTCATCTTCTTTGACGTTTAATTTTTCACAAACAGCTTTCAGAATCTTGAAAAACTCCGGCGTTTGGGAAGACGACATCGGGCCATAGCGTTTTAATAATTTTCCGATAAACTCGATACTGCTCAATATAACATTCTGCTGTTCTTCATAAGACTGCAAATACCGTATCGCCGTAACGGATTGCTCAGCCACAACCGATAACATATCTTTATCAAAATCATTAAAAGGTCTTTCCGTCGGCTTTCTTTGAATAAAAATGGCTCCAATATTATCGTCGGAAACCAGCGGCAGCCCTATCAAATGTTTTTCGATAATAGGAAACCCTTTAGTCACTTCCAATTCTTTGGCGGAAACCTTGGACAACTCCGTTTTCTTGCTCAAGAAAATATTAATTTCATTATCGAATTGGGCAATCATCTGCAGACGTTTTTTCTGCGGATCAAGGATAAAAACGCTGGCATAGTCGGCACGGATAAATTGGCATAAAAGACGTGTCAGCCGGAGAGTCAACTCTTTAACATTATAAGTCGAATTGACCAGACGATACACCATGTGCACCGCGTCGATAATCTTCTTATACTTTTTGGTAGGGATCGAAGAGTTTTTTGTGCTCATCTAAAGCGAACCTATCTGTCATTGAAGCAATATAATTGCCAATAATTTCATATTGTTGTTTTTTCGTATACCGACGGCCCCGTTGGTAAACATCATACGGAAGCTGGTCCGGATTTTTTTGGTAAACATCGAAAATCTCATTGACGACGCGTTGTGCTTTTTCCGTCATACGGACCACACGGTAGTGATGATACAGTTTTTCCTTCAGCAAATTCTGGAGAAAGTCGCGCTCCCCCTTCATTTTTTGACTAAATCCGATAATACTTTTCTTCGGATTCTTTAAATGAAAACTCTTTACATCCTGCGATGAAGCAAATTTCGCTTTTTCCAAATTCTTCGCGGAAAAATTGAGAAGATCTTTAATTTGCTGATCAATTAAAAACTTAACCAGCTGATATTTCAACATGCCTTTATCGCTGTAATTTAATGATGAATCCATTTTCTCGTAAGATCGTTTAAAGAGCGCGCTACTCATCAAATCGTCCATCACGATACATCCCGAAGTTAACCCGTCATCAATATCATGCGAAAGATAAGCCAGCGCATCAGCAATATCCACCACCTTGGCTTCCAGCGTCGGTCCGACATTTTTATAACGGGCCACATCTCCTCTTTTATCATAACCCGTCTCATGTTTCAAGATACCGACAATAACTTCCTCTGAGAGATTCAAACCCTGAAATTTCGGATAGCGCTTTTCATATTTGGTCACAATCTCATAGCTGCGAAAGTTATGGTTAAACTCCCAGCTTTTATCCTGTTTTTTTAAAATGGCATTTAAAGCATCCTCTCCGGCGTGTCCGAATGGGGGATGACCCAGATCATGCGCAAGAGCGATGGCTTCAATCAAATCTTCATTAAGTTGTAAACTCCGCCCGATCGTACGCGCGATCTGCGCGACTTCAATCGTATGCGTAAGGCGTGTCCGGTAATAATCCCCCTCGAAAATAACAAAGACCTGGGTTTTATACTCCAGCTTACGAAAGGCCTCACAATGAACAATACGGTCGCGGTCACGCTGATAACAGGTTCGCACCTCATGCAACGATTCCTTGTGGTCCCGTCCGGCAGAGTCCTTGCTTTTCATGGCGTAAGGCGCCAGAATTTTATCTTCGAGTTCTTCGATGTCTTTTCTTGTACGCATCAACCAATTTCTGATAGAGAGTGTCTAATGATTGTGAAATGACTTTTGTATTCGCCACCACCGGCATAAAATTGGCGTCTCCCTTCCAGCGAGGCACAATGTGGATGTGCAAATGCTGAGGGAAGCCGGCACCGGCAATACGTCCTATATTGATTCCGATATTGTATCCGGCAGGTTTTAGAACTTCGTCGAGAAGCGACTTGGTCTCTTCCAGAAGATCCATCAGATCATCCCTTTCCTCACGTCTAAGATCACTAAGATCCTTGACCTGACGTTTCGGAAGAACCAGCACATGTCCGTTATTATACGGGTAAAGATTCAGGACGGAAAAAGAATATTTCGTAAGGATAAAAATATAATTCTTTTTATCGTTTTTTTCCTTAAAGATTTTTGAAAAAACCGATCCTTTTGTCTGCTTAACAATTTTTGTGATATAAGGCACTCGCCAGGGAGCCCATAATTTATCCATATCATTTTACCTTTACAATTTTTCCCGTAACTTTGGAACCGGAAACCTCAAGCAATCCATAAG
>JAGQKQ010000058.1 GCA_020430005.1 Candidatus Omnitrophota bacterium | reverse complement strand
ATAAAAAAAGCGGGTCATAAAGTCTATATCTTGACATCATAAAGGAAGAAGAGTAAGTTAATAACCATATAACTCATTTAAAGGCTTGTTTGAAGCGGCTCGAGAACAATAGATTCCCATGCCCATTTGCTCGAATATTTTTTCAGAGAAATGGGTTTTTGTTTTCCTTTATGTCGAAGAACGTGTGAGGCTTCTATGCAAACAGTAATTGTTTTTATTCTTATTGCGGTGAGCGTCGCATATTTGATCAGCGCTGTCATTAAATATTTCAAAAAGAAAAAGACAGGATGTTCAAACTGTCACGAGGATTAATATGTTTGGCTGGTTTAAAAAACGAAAACGTCGGGATGAAGAATTGATCGAAACGGATTCTTTATGTAATGTGGCCGATGGGCAGAGTGTGGTCATTAAACATTTAAAGGGAAAAGACCATGACTGCCAGCGTCTGCGGGAAATGGGATTTTGTGAACAGGCGAGAGTGGAAAAAATCAGTGGTAAAGGTACGTTGATATGCCGGGTTTGCGATTCCAAGGTGGTAATCAGTCAGGGATTGGCCAAAAATATTCTTGTTAATACCTGCCCGGAGAATGAGGAAAATTCCATGAAAAATATTATCTTATTAAGTGAATTGTCACAAGGTCAAAAGGCGATTGTCCATGATTTTATCGAGGAGAATGATACCTGCGCGCGTTTGGAAGAAATGGGTGTTACTCCCGGAGAGCCGGTGGAGGTTATCCGTTATGCGCCGTTAGGTGATCCCATTGAAATTAGAATTCGCGGGTACATGTTGTCTTTAAGAAAAGAAGAAGCTGAACTTATCCAGGTCGAGATTAAATAATGTCCCAAACATCTTCTGTTGAACACACAATTCAAACCATCGCTTTAGCCGGGAATCCCAATTCCGGCAAAACCACGCTGTTTAACGCGTTTACCAAACTACGCCAGAAAGTCGGGAATTACCCCGGCGTTACGGTAGAAAAGAAAACAGGAACATTGGTTCTTGCGAAAGACCGTGTCGTGAATGTCATTGATTTGCCGGGAACATACAGTTTGGCCGTTCGTTCTATGGACGAGCAGATTGCCCGTGATGTTTTATTAGGACGGGCGCCGGATACACCGAAACCGCATGTGGTCGTTTGTGTTGTTGATGCCAGTAATCTGGAACGTAATCTTTATCTTTTTACACAAATTCAGGATTTGGGACTTCCCATTATTCTGGCCTTGAACATGATGGACGAGGTGAAACGGCGGGGTATTGAAATTAATGTCGAAAAATTATCGCAGGAACTACAGGTGCCCGTTGTCCCGATAGTTGCCAACCAGAATATTGGGATAGCGGAGATCAAACAGTTAATTGCCAAAGGTGTGAGCGCAAAATATACACGTCAGTGGCGGATGGCGCCGGATTTAGAAGAAGATGTTGAACATATCGTCCGTCTTTTAAAACAGCATGAACAGATGGATGATGCAACGGCATTCTCGGAGGCCATGTCGATTCTTTCTATCGGCCGGTCTTTTATGAGCGGAACCAATGCAGTTGAGGATTTTTATAATGAGGAATTTCGTTTTCAAATTGAGGCCATCCAGGAAAAACTGAAGCAAAAAGGCCTGCGAGCCAGATCGGCGGCTGTTGAAGCGAGGTACAATTGGATTAAATCTGTGATTAAGGTCTCGGTTAAGGATCTTAACCGAAAAGGCTCTGAAATTACGGAAAAGTTGGACGCTATTTTAACGCACAAGATTTTTGGATGGATGGCGTTTGTCGGCATTATGAGTTTTATGTTTTATCTGATTTTTTCTGTGGCCACGTATCCTATGGACTGGATTGACGCGGTTTTTAGTTCCCTGGGAGGTTCGCTTGCGGAACATTTACCCCCCGGCGTTTTAACGGATTTGCTGGTGGATGGTGTTGTCGCCGGTGTTGGCGGTGTTGTTATTTTTCTTCCACAAATTCTTATCTTATTCTTTTTTATCGGTCTGTTGCAGGATACCGGGTATATGGCCCGGGCGGCGTTTATTATGGACCGATTAATGAGTAAAGTCGGTTTACATGGAAAATCCTTTATTCCGTTATTAAGTTCTTACGCGTGTGCCATTCCGGGGATTATGGCGTCACGGACGATTGAAAGTCCGAAGGACCGTCTGGTTACAATCCTCGTAGCACCAATGATGAGTTGTTCAGCACGGCTGCCTGTTTACACGGTGATGATTGCGGCATTGATTCCTGAAGCCACAGCCTGGCAGAAGGCCGGAATTATGCTCGCATTATACGCGCTGGGGACGGCTGGCGTTGGTGTGATGGCGTGGGTTTTTAAAAAGACCCTGCTGAAACGTCAGAAACCAATCTTTATCATGGAACTTCCCCCGTACCGTTTTCCTTCATTCAAAGCTATTATGCTTCAGATGTGGGAACGCAGCAGTCTTTTCCTTAAACGTGCCGGAACGATTATTCTGGCAATGTCGATCATTTTATGGGCGTTAATGACGTATCCCAAACATGAAGATTTAACACCGCACGATGCGTTACAGCAAAGCTATGCCGGACAATTGGGAACCGCGTTGGAACCGGCTTTAAAACCGTTAGGCTACGATTGGCGCATTGGAATCGGGCTGGTAGGCTCTTTTGCGGCCAGGGAGGTCTTTGTATCCACGATGAATATTGTTTTTAACCTGGACGAAGAAGGGGATGTGGAAACATTAAGAGACGCCTTTCGAAACGCGAAATGGCCGGACGGCCGTCCTTTATTTACACCTTTGGTTTGTGTGGGGCTCATGGTCTTTTTCGTGTTTGCCTTACAGTGTTTAAGCACTGTGGCTGTAGTCTGGAGAGAAACCGGCGGCTGGCAATGGCCGTTATTCCAGATTTTCTATTTAACCCTGATCGCGTATATCCTGGCCCTGGCTGTCTATCAGGGGGGGCGATTACTAGGGTTTCAGTAGCTTTTTGGGGACGCGTGATTTTTAAAATATGATTGCTTTTCAGAAAAAACAGTATGATAATATGGCTAATCAAACAAGGAGGGAAGTTCCCGAAAAAACCAGAAGTTTTTAAATAGACTGGTATCAGTTTAGGAAATTTTTCTTAAACTGACTAGGAAATAAAGCAAAACGCATTTGAGTTTTTAAGTTGGTGGACCTTTAAAGGTTTAGTGGCTTTTTGACTTGGATGCGTTTTTTTTGTTTCCGAAGTATAAGGGAATTATCATTGATGAAAAGAACCGTCAAAATTGCAAAGATTGATTTCACCAAACTCACGATTAATGAAATCCACAGGTGGGTTGAGGGAAAAGCCTTCGAGCTTTATCTTTCCCGTGGAAGACGAAGAGGTTTTGAATGGGAAGATTGGTTCGATGCTGAAGAACTGTTAATGCAAGAATTGTTAAGTAGTTAAATAATCATACATATTTTTTAAAAGGAGAACTGATGAACAAAATTCAACAGGACCAATTGGCGGCAGCCTCGAAACCAAAGACGAATGGCAGTTATACATTAGGTCCGATCAAAGATCTGGAAGCGCACGTGGCCTCCAACTGGTGGAAAAAAGTTTTTAACGCGAACTATTTAAAAACAGACGCGGATGTTGTTGACGATTCTTCCATAACAAAGAGTGAGATAAGTCATTATTTAAAAATTCTGAAACTTGATCATGACCAGCGTATTTTGGACGTGTGTTGCGGACAAGGGCGGCATGTTCTGGAATTTATTGAACAGGGATATCCGCACGCGTCAGGACTTGATCGTTCACGATTTCTTATTCAAAAAGCCCGCACCACAGCCCGCAAGAAAAATCTGGAAGTGAAATTTAAAGAAGGCGACGCCCGTAAGCTTCCGTTCGCGGATTGTTCTTTTGACTGTGTCACGTTATTGGGCAACAGTTTTGGATATTTTGAAACGGTCTATGATGATATCCGTGTCTTAAAGGAAGTTTTCCGTGTCATGCGTCCCTGGGGAAAGATTCTGATCGACATTACCGACGGAAATTATATGGCCCAGAATTTCCGTGACCGGAGTTGGGAATGGATTGACAAAACTCATTTTGTCTGCCGCGAGCGTTCATTATCCTCGGATAAGCAAAGATTAATTTCACGCGAAATTATATCGCACGCGCAGAAAGGGGTTATCGTTGATCAGTTCTATGCCGAACGCCTTTATTCTCAAGAAGACTTAACGACTTTATTAACTGATGTTGGATTTCAGGACATTACCTGTCATGGACAGATTAACACACAAAGCGCCCGTAATCAGGATCTTGGTATGATGGAAAAACGGTTGATTTTTACGGCGACCGTTAGAAAAGACTGGCCGTCCAATCCTGCTTCTAAACAAGTTAAGTTTAAGCAAGTTGCTGTTCTTCTCGGAGATCCTTCCAAAGAGGATAAATTAAAACCGGAGGCTGTTTTTGATGAAGATGATCTGTATACCATCGACTGTTTAAAAAATGTTTTGTCCCGGATGGAACAGTACCATTTCATATACCTGAATAATCATGACCAAATGATTCAGGATCTTTTGCGCGTAAAATCAAAGGTCGATTATGTTTTTAATCTTTGTGATGAAGGATTTAATAACGAAGCGATTAAGGAATTGCATGTTCCGTCTTTGTTGGAAATGCTCGAGATTCCTTATACCGGCAGTAATCCGCAGTGTCTGGCGTATTGTTATGATAAATCGCTGGTTCGCGGGATTGCCCGGGAAATGGATATCCGTGTACCAGAGGCCATTTTTATCCGTCCGGAAGATAATGTTTATGAATTAAAGATTTCTTTTCCTGTTCTGGTTAAACCGAATTTTGGAGATTCCAGTTTAGGGATTACCCAGAAAAGTTATGCGGAAAATGTTGAACAACTGGCGGACGCCATCCAAAGTATCCGCGATCATACCGGCTATGACAAGCCTATCCTTGTGGAAGAGTTTTTGACCGGCGCGGATTTAAGTGTCGGGATTATCGGAAACTTCAATGAAGGTTACACCGTTTTGCCGATTATCGAGGAAGATTATTCATGTCTGCCTAAAGGACTGCCGCAGATTTGCGGTTACGAAGCCAAATGGCTGCCGGACTCACCTTACTGGAATCTGCAATCTAAGCCCGCGCAATTAGGAGAAAAGTTGGAAAAGTATATTGAAGAGGCGTGTTTACGCTTGTTTGAGCGTTTGGAATGCCGTGATTATTGCCGTTTTGACTGGCGTCTGGATGGCCGGGGGGAGCCGAAGCTCTTGGAGGTTAATCCGAATCCCGGTTGGTGCTGGGATGGTCATCTGGCCAAAATGGCAAAATACAAAGGAATGAGTTACACCACGATGATAGAAGAAATCCTCAAAGCCGCTGAAAAGCGTTTAAAAATTAACGGGGAGAACGCATAAATGAATTTCGATGAAGACATTTTTGAAGAATGCTGTGAAATGTTGGCCCAGAGACATTATGCGGTTATCGATCATTTTTTAACATCTCAGGAAGTGTCCGATTTGCTGGTCGGTCTGGAAAACAAATACACGCAGAAGAAGTTCAAAAAAGCGGGCGTTGGGCAGGATGAGGATCTTCAAGTTGATGCTCAGGTCAGAGGGGATTTTATATACTGGATTGACCCGGAAAAAGATTTTGAAATCAAACGCCGGTTTGTTCCCTGTATGAACGGTTTTATGGATTATGTAAAGAAAGAATTCTTTTTGCCGATCAAAGATTATGAGATGCATTATTCTGTTTATCCGGAAGGAACTTATTATCAGCGGCATCTGGACCAATTTAAAAAAGATGACAGCCGGGTCTTAACATTTATTTGTTATCTTAATTTTTCCTGGGCGGCCAAATATGGTGGTGCTCTGCGTCTTTATACCAAGGAAGATGACAAAGAGCGCTATGTGGATATTCTGCCAGAAGCCGGCCGCTTTGTATGTTTTCGCAGTGATCTGCTGGAGCATGAAGTTCTCCCCACGCAACGTGTCCGGTACAGCCTTTCCGGGTGGATGCTGAACCGCAAGCGTTCCCTGAAATTCTTAAAGTAAGTTAGACGATTTTCCGCCGTTTTGTCCGTTGACACCGGTTTCATCCGGATTATGAAAAACATATATGTATGCTTCCATAAAAGGATACGGCGGGATATACTGTCTTTAGGCCGGGGCGGTGAATTTAACCCGCTTTAATCCTTCAACAAACCAATATCAAGGGGGATGTATGAAAAATAAATTTACGATTGCCATTCTGGCTGGTTTAGTGGCTTTTATCTGGAGTTGGGTTTCCTGGATGGCGTTGCCGTTTCATAATCAGATGCTACATAAATTTAAAAATAGTGACGCCGTTGCGGCTGCATTGAAAATGAATGCGCCGGAAAACGGTATTTATCTTTTGCCATGGTGTGATAATCTCGATAAAAAACTTTCCAAAGAAGAACAAAAGGCCGCTTATGCCGAGCATGATAAGAAATTAAAAGAAGGCCCGTATGCCTATGTGTTGGTTCGTCCCAACGGGATGGAGTTTAAAATGGGGCAGAGCATGTTGATCGGTTTGCTGAAAGATATCTTAACGGCCTTTTTATTGGTGTGGTTAATCAGCAAAACAACCGGTTTGAGTTTTATTCAAAAAGTGGCTTTTGTTAAAATAGCCGTTGTATCCGGGGCCATTGTTTCGCTTTTACCAAACTGGATCTGGTGGGGATTTCCAACGGATTTGACAGTCTTGGCTCTGATTGATGTTGCAATCGGTTGGGGTCTGGCCGGCTGTGTTATTGCGAAGTTAACAAAATAATGGAAAGTGCTTTAACTTTTGGCAGTCTATGCGCTATGTTCGGGGCGATGGCGGCTTTAGCGCTTGTCCCCGATGCCAGCGCGATGGCGGTTGTCTCCAGAAGTTTATCCGGTGGATTTCACCGTGGATTAGCTGTTCTCCTGGGAATACTGGTGGGAGACATTATTTTTATCCTCTTGGCTGTTTATGGGCTTTCATTTATCGCGGAAACCATGGCGGGTGTGTTTCTCGTGATAAAAGGTCTGGGTAGTCTATATTTACTGTGGCTGGGATTTGTTTTATGGAAGACAAAGCCTGATGCCGATGAAATTAATCCGGCCAAAACCACATCCTGGGGCGCTGATTTTCTTTGTGGTTTGTTTATCACGCTGGGAGATCCCAAGGCGATTTTCTTTTATATTAGTTTTTTGCCGGCCTTTCTGGATTTGACAAGAATAACGGTAACGGATATTGTTGTTATCATGTTAACAGTCACGACCGCTTTGGCTGTGACCAAACTCGGCTATGCTTATTTAGCAGAAAAAACCAGAACACTTTTTCAGAGCATTAAGGCCAGGAAAATAATGAATAGGGCCGCTGGAAGTGTTATGATTGTAACGGGCATTATATTAATCGTAAATATTTAAAGATGATTCATCATTAGAAAGGAATGAAAAGTGATTGAAGTAAATGAGTATTTTGATGGAAAGGTTAAATCGTTAAAGGTAAATTCTGAGGGCGGCAAGAAAACGGTCGGTGTTATTGCTCCGGGAGAATATGAATTTGACACAACGTCCAAGGAGACGATGACTGTTGTTTCTGGTGAAATGTCCGTTTATTTGGCGGAGTACGATGAATGGGAAGACTTTGGCGCGGGATCTTCGTTTGATGTTCCGGCCAATTCAAAATTTAAAGTTAAGGTTGAGCAGGATACAGCCTATCTTTGTGAATACGAATAGAAACGCGCGCCGATGAAAGAAGTTCAGATGTACAAACCTCTGAAAAAGTTTTTGGAAAAAGAGGGGTATGTTGTGCATTCTGAAGTGGAAGGCATCGATGTCATGGCGCAAAAAGGTGATGAAACCTTAATTGTGGAGATGAAAACCAGTTTTAATCTCCAGTTGGTTTATCAGCTTATTGAGCGTCTTAAGATTACCGATCAGGTCTACGCGTATGTTCCGTTGAGAAAAGGTGGGCGCTGGCCGAAACCGTATAAACGCATGTGCGCTCTTTTAAAACGGTTGCATTGCGGTTTAATGACACTGGACCAGCATACCCGTAAACAGGTGGTGGTAGAATTTGAGCCCTCGCCGTTTTCCTCCCGTAAAAATTATGTCAAAAAAAATCTGGCCGTGAAAGAATTTGAAGGACGCAGTATCGATTTAAACCGGGGCGGCAGCACAAAAGAAATTTTGTTTACGGCGTATAAAGAGAAGGCCATCCGGGTGGCGATGTATTTGTATGAGCATGGCGTATCCTCCACAAAAGATGTTAAAGATAGTCTTGATATGGACAGGGCGGCGGATATTCTCCACAAGAATTATATGGGCTGGTTTGAACGTGTGTCGCACGGAAAGTATCAACTCACTTCCGAGTTTGAGTTCTTCCGTCTGGAACATCAAAGGAAAATTAAGAAATTGTGGCGGTGAATTAAAAAGGGGTATTATGAAGAAGTGTTTTATTATTATTGTCAGTAGTTTTTTAATACTCTCTATTTGTGATATTGTCCACGCAAAATCCATTGAGGAATATTTTTCAACCATCAAGCATTTAATGCGGCAGGGACGGTTTATGGACGCGCATGGTGAGGTGCAGTTGGGGTTAAAAGAGTATCCCGATCATCCGGGATTAATTTATGCGCTTAGCGATACATATTATTATTTGGGATATTTTGAATATGCTATTCAGAATTATCTCGTGTTATTAGATTTTATGATTGAAAACGGACGGGCGGATTCAGAAATAGCCAGGACACATTTCAAGTTAGCCGATTCTTACAACGAATTGGGTCAACAACGGTATTTTTCAAAAGAATTGTGTTTACGGATTATCTATCATATAGAAAGATTTCTGGAGCTTTATCCTGAATCTCAACATGTAGCGCAATATCGGAATATTCAGAAAAAAGTTTTGGATTACTATGACAATTCTCTGCCGAATTTAAAGTTTATGGAGAAAGATAAGAATGAGCCGGTGTTTCTCTCATCTTCGGAAGAGTTTAAATTGCCTGAGGACATTGTGAGTGAAGCTGTAAAACTTGAGTATCTGGAAAAATTCCGAAAGGAATATAAGTAATTTAAAAGAGGCAATAAGTATGAACACAAATCGGATGGAAGCGTTTAGTGACGGGGTAATCGCGATTATTATTACGATTATGGTGTTGGAGATGAAAATTCCTCACGGCACGGACTGGAGTTCTCTGAAACCGATACTGCCTGTTTTTCTAAGTTATATTCTTAGTTT
>JAGQKQ010000057.1 GCA_020430005.1 Candidatus Omnitrophota bacterium | reverse complement strand
AAGAGGAAAAAAAATTTAATGGAAAGTTAGTGATTGCCGGAATGAAAGGGTGGAAGTCCGAAAGCTTCGACAAAAATCTTAAGAAATTCGGAATTCATAATGATGTTGTTGTTTTGGGATTTCTAAAAAATGAGGAATTGCGCCATTTTTATGCCACATGTGAAGTATTTGTCTTTCCGTCTTTTTATGAAGGGTTCGGGTTTCCGATTATTGAAGCATTTAATTGCGGTGCGGCGGTGATCACTTCTAATGTTTCCTCCTGTCCGGAGCTCGCCGGTGACGCGGCTTTAACGGTGGATCCCAATGATATTCAACAAATGACGGATTCTATTATAACGGTTTTAAATGATGAAAAACTTAGAGAAGATTTAAGGGCGCGCGGTTTACAGCGGGCGGAAGAATTTAGTTTTCAACGCACGGCGGAAGAAACACTAAGGGTTTATGAGGAAGTGTATAGTGGTTGCTAGTCGCTCGTTTCTCGGGACTCGTCCTTTACAGCGGCAAGCAACAAGCAACGAGCAAGGAAAATATGAAAGTTAGTGGATTTACCATTGCACGAAACGCGGTCAAACTAAATTATCCTATTCTGGCCTCGATAAAGTCCATTTTACCGTTGGTGGATGAGTTTGTCATTAATGTGGGAGATAGTGAGGATAACACCCTTGAAGTTATTCAGTCTATCCGCAGTGACAAGATTAAGATTATTCAGAATGTTTGGGACTTTTCTCAAGGGAAAGAAGTTCTCAGTCAGCAGACAAATCTCGCGCTAAAGGAATGTACGGGCGATTGGGCGTTTTATCTGCAAAGTGATGAAGTGGTCCATGAAGAAGATTGGCCCCGTTTAAAGAAGTTGATGGAGAAATATCTCAATAATCCGGAAGTGGACGCGTTGAGGTTTAAATGGCTGCATTTTTACGGTAGTTATTTCCGTTATCGGGTGGATGCCGGCTGGTATCAAAAGCAGGACAGGATTATCCGAAATAACGGAAAGATTGTCTCGGAAGGAGATGCATGGGGTTTCTGCCGGACCGATGGTCAGCCGATGAATAGAATCGTCACGAATTGTTTTATTTACCATTATGGCTGGGTACAGCCGCAGGATATTATGGGAGAACGGATCACGAATGCGTCGAATATCGGTTTTGCCGCCGACGTTGACAAGGATCACACGGGTCAGTATGATTATGGGGATTTAACCCGTTTTCCGCCGTATTTCGGCTCTCATCCGGATGTTATGCGGGAACGCGTCGCCAAACATAAGCTGAGTCAGGACGATCTGAAGAGTATTAGAGAAGAATATAAATATCATCCGGCTCTGCTTTTTAATTGGCGCTGGAAGACAGGCAAAAGAATTAAAAAACGGATTACTTAGGTGCTGTTATGAAAAATTTATATGCGGTGATTTTGGCCGGTGGAGCGGGTACGCGCTTCTGGCCGTTAAGCCGGAAATCCAAACCCAAACAATTTCTGAATATTACCGGTAAAGGAACGTTGCTGCAGGAAACCGTTGCCCGGGTTAAAACGGAAATTAAACCGGACAATATTATTGTCGTTACTAATGCTGAGTACAAAAAGCCGGTGGCGGATCAGCTTCGTCGGTTCGGTGTTCCGGTTAAAAATATTTTGTTAGAACCGAGTGGAAAGAACACAGCGCCGGCGATCTGTTGGGCAGCCAGCCTTATTTATAAACGTAATCCCGAAGCTGTAATGGCGGTATTGCCATCGGATCATTTGATTCTTAATAAAACAAAATTCCTAACCGCGTTGCGACAGGCTGTTGAGTTGGCGCAAAAACAATCACTGGTTACCTTTGGTATTGTCCCGACGCGTCCGGAAACCGGTTACGGTTATATTAAAATTAAAAAGGTCAAGAATCGCTGGAATGTTCAGAAGTTCACGGAAAAACCATCTTTGGCCAAGGCCAATAAATTCCTGAAGACAAAACAATATGTGTGGAACAGCGGGATGTTTATCTGGCGGGCGGATGTGATTCTGGAAGAATTCAAAAAATATTTGCCGAAAATATACCGTTTGTTATCAATGAATCCCAATCCGTCGGCGGTAAGACGTGTGTGGAGCAAACTGCCGGCGATTTCGGTTGACTATGGCATTTTGGAAAAAACAAAAAAAGGCGCCGCGGTACGCGCGGATAAAATCGGCTGGTCGGATTTGGGTAGTTGGGAATCGTTGGCCGATGTTTTATCGGCCGACCGTACAGGAAATATTATTAAGGGAAACGTCATTAATCTGGCCTGTCGGGACACACTGGTTTGGGGCGATAAAAGAGTGATCGCGGCCATTGGCCTTAAAGATATTGTTATTGTGGATACGGACGACGCGTTATTGATTTGTAAAAAGGACCAGTCACAAAAAGTTCGGGATGTGGTTTCAAAGTTAAAGAAACACACCTAAGATATTTTGACACATATGAATATTAAAGATATTAATCCGAAAAAGATTTTAATTATCAATACATTTGGTATTGGAGACGTTCTTTTTACCACGCCTTTGATCGCTAATTTAAAAGAACACTTTCCGGACAGTTCTATTTCTTATCTGGCCAACCGCCGGACTGTTTCTCTTTTGGAAAATCATGAAAACATTGATCAGGTTTATATTTATGAGCGGGACGAATACAATGTGCTTTATAAAAAATCCAAAATAAGATTTTTAAAAAAGGTTAACGCGTTAGTCAAAGATTTAAAAAAAGAGAAGTTCGATATTGTTTTTGATTTTTCTCTTAACCGCACAGCCAGCTATTTAACTTGGCTTGTTGGTATTCCGCATCGCGTCGGCTTTAATTATAAGGGAAGAAGCCCTCTTCTAACCTATAAAATTCCTTTTAACGGCTTTGAAGGCAAGCATGTGGTGGAGTTTTATCTGGATGTTGTTCAGGCAGTCGGACTGGAAGTGAAGCATCGCAATTTGCACATCACCATTCCTGAGGAAGACAAAAACTGGGCCAAAAAATTTTTGCAAGATCATAATATAAAAGGAGATAGGAAGATTGTGGGTGTTCTGCCCGGTGCCGGCGCCAGCTGGGGAAAAGACGCGAAATACAGGCGTTGGGACTCTGCCCGCTATGCGAAATTAGTCGACAAAATCGTTGAAAAGTTCGGATGCCAGATTATACTAATGGGTGATACCTCAGAGGCGGATTTGTGCCGCAAGGCCGCGGAAATACGTCCCCGAGATGTCATTAGTGCTTACGGCCAAACAAGTTTGGGACAATTGGCAGCTTTGTTACAGCGTTGCGACGCCGTGGTATTAAATGATGGCGGGCCCCTTCATCTGGCGGTATCAGTTCAAACAAAAACGGTTTCCATTTTTGGCCCTGTCGATGATCGTGTGTATGGCCCATTTGGGGATAATCAGAAGCATTGTGTTGCGTCGAAGGATATTGTCTGCCGGCCCTGTTACCGGCGTTTTCGGATGACACGATGTGATCATATTAGCTGTCTTCAGACTTTAACCGTTGAGGACGTATTACAGAAAGTAGAGCAGATCTTATGAACGTGCCATTTATTGACTTCAGTGAACAGTACAACACCGTGAAAGATAATATCAACAGCGGTCTGCAAGCTGTGTTTCAAAAGGGAAATTTTATTTTAGGAGAAGAGGAAAAGAATTTTGAGCAAGACTTCGCCACTTTTTGTGATGCCAAGTATGCGGTTGGGGTGAATTCCGGTACAGACGCGTTATATTTAGCCTTGTCCGCTTTAGATATTAAAGCCGGTGATGAGGTTATCCTTCCGGCCCACACGTTTATTGCAACGGCTTTATGTATTTCTTATACCGGGGCCAAACCTGTTTTAGTTGATATTGAAGATCAAACCTATAACCTGGACCCGAATAAACTGGAAGAAGCAATCAGTGATAAAACGCGCGCGATTATTCCGGTGCATCTCTACGGACAGCCCGCGAATATGGATGAAATTCGTGCTGTTGCGAAAAAACATAATGTGGCCGTGATTGAAGATGCTTGCCAGGCGCACGGCGCCAAGTATAAGGGAACAAGAGTCGGCTCTTTAGGAGATATCGGCTGTTTCAGTTTTTATCCGACTAAAAGTTTAGGCGCGTTTGGAGACGGCGGCATTGTTGTGACGAATCGTGAAGATGTTTATAAGAAAGTCTTAATGTTGAGGGATTACGGACGCAAGAACCGGTATGATCATCAGATTAAAGGATATAATTCGCGTCTGGATACGGTTCAGGCTGTTGTTCTCGCCGAGAAATTAAAATATCTGGATCAATGGAATGAGATGCGCTATAAGGCCGGGCTTTATTATAAAGAGCAGTTAAAAGATGTGGAAGGCGTCACGGCTCCGGTCATTAAAGATGACCGTACGCATGTGTTCCAGACATTTGCTATCCGTGTTCAAAACCGTGACCAGGTTTTGGAAGAAATGAAAGGTAAAGGGGTTGGTGTGCTGATTCATTATCCGATTCCGATTCACCTGCAGGAAGCTTATCAGGAACTGGGCTATACTAAAGGAGATTTTCCGGTTTCGGAACAAGTTGCCGACACGATTCTTTCACTTCCGATGTTTCCGCATATTTCGCAGGAACAGATCCGGTATGTGTGTCAGGTTCTGAGCGAATCTGTAAAACAGTTAAGCGGAGTTTAATTTTCAATAATGGGTAGGTGATTATCTGACGTGAAAATCGCATTCTTAGACCGAGATGGGGTGATCAATAAATTTCCGGGGAACGGCAATTACGTTACCAAGGTAAAAGATTTTTATTTCCTTCCCGGCTCTCTGGAGGCCATTCGCGATTTAACAGAAGAAGGTTTTACGATTTTTGTTGTTTCTAATCAGGCGGGTGTCGGTAAGGGAATTTTTACGAAAGATAAGCTCCGTCGAATCACCAACAAAATGTTGAAGGGTGTCGAGAGGGCCGGCGGGAAAATAAAGCGCGTCTACTATTCCACAGCGCGTTCGGATGCCGGATGTGAATTTCGCAAGCCGAATGTCGGATCAATCAAGAAGGCCATGAAATTAATCGGTAAGGATATGCGCGCGGCGAAAAAGGCCTTTTTTGTCGGAGACACGGTGACAGACATTGCGACCGGAAAAAATGTCGGCTGTAAAACAATTTTTGTTCTTTCCGGTAGAAGCAACCGCAAGCGATTGAGAGAAAAGAAAATTCAACCGGATCATATTGCCAATGATTTACTGGCGGCTTCCAAAATCATGTGCAAATCAAGACGGTCACTGTTTTCACCGAAAGCCAAAAGGCGAAAGTAAAAAAGGTCTTTTATGAAAACTCTCATCATCCACGCTTCTGCCGGTGCCGGTCACCGTATGGCCGCTCAGGCGATTTACGATGGTCTTGACCATCAGGCGACACTGGTCGACGCCCTGGATTACACCAGCCCGTCTTTTAAAGTTCTCTACACAAAAACATATACCTATCTTATTACGTATTGCCGCTGGTTTTGGGGAATTATTTTCTGGCTTCTGGACGTTCCGTGGCTTCAAGGGCCGATTCGTGCTTTCCGACGGGTTTATAACACGATTAATGCTAACAAACTGCAGAAGTTTTTAGAGAAGGAACAGTTTGATGTCATTATTTCCACGCATTTTATGCCGACGGAAGTATCCTGCGCTTTAAAACGCAAGGGAACAATTAAATCGAAGATCATCACCGTTATTACAGATTATGATGTCCATCGTATCTGGATCGCGAAAGGGAATGATATGTTTGCCGTTGGAAGCGACTGGACGAAACGGAAAATTGAAAATATCGGCATTGATTCTTTCCGGGTTTTCGCCACAGGTATTCCAACCAATGAAAAATTCTCCCGTAATTATGACATCAGTAATTTAAAAGAGAGATTTGAGCTTAAAGAGGATGTCTTTACCGTTTTAGTCGCGACAGGTTCTTTCGGGATCGGACCGATAGAAGCGATTATCAAAGCCTTAAAGGGGTTTCAGGTTATCGTTGTCTGCGGACATAATAAGAAGTTGTATGCCAAACTAATCGCCCACAAAACAGATCTTGTCAAAGTCTTCGGATTGGTCGATAATATGCATGAGTTGATGGCGGTGTCTGATATTATGGTCACAAAGCCCGGGGGGCTTTCGATTTCCGAGGCTTTGGTCAGTCAATTGCCGATGGTCTTCTTTAACGCGATTCCAGGGCAGGAAAGCAATAACGTCAAGGTCTTGAAAAAACATGGTGTCGGTGTCAGCGGTCTTGATATTAACGGCATTGTTTCCGTTTTACAAAGATACCAATCTTCCCGGGATACCTATCTTACAGCGCTGAAGAAAACCAGAGCGCTGGCCAAACCTTCAGCCGTCAAAGACATTATCAGTTTAATAAATTAGGGACGTACACCTTTTCCCCCTTTTTCTATAAGCGATTAGGTCCACATATTCATTTTTAGTTATTTAAATAGTTTTTATTAATGATTCTTGATTATGTAATAGATATTAGGAGCAGGGTATTTAGATGAGAAAAAAAGGGGGAAAAGGTGTACGTCCCTAATATTGCTAAAGTCGTAGTCGGTCTTCCTGTTGATGGGCCGTTTGATTACAAGGTTACTGAAGAGCGAAGGGCGTACATTCAGGTTGGTCAGCGGGTGAAAATCATGTTTAACCGACGGAAAATGGTCGGTTATATTGTCGGCTTTGCCGAGACCAGCGAATTTGAAAACGTCAGCCCCATCTTGACGGTTCTTGATAAAACACCTTCTTTAAACGCGGCCGCGTTACAGCTTACCAAAAAACTCAGTGAATATTATGGATGTTCATGGGGAGAAGCGATTGAATGTTATCTACCGGCTGTCCTGCGCACACCTCGTCTGCTGGCCGAACAATTTCCCGAAGAAAAGCCATCATCCGGGAATCCTGTAAAA
This sequence comes from Candidatus Omnitrophota bacterium, assembly GCA_020430005.1. Taxonomy (GTDB): domain Bacteria; phylum Omnitrophota; class Gorgyraeia; order Zapsychrales; family Zapsychraceae; genus JAGQKQ01. Next base: position 2,343 of record JAGQKQ010000057.1, on the reverse strand, counting down.
AACCAGCTTATTCTGGATCCGGGACAGCAGGAACGCTGGCCGCTGATCATTGACCAGGTTAGAAAATCCTGGCAAGCGGGAGAGGGAATTATTTTTCTTGTTCCCGAGGTTGCTTTATTAAAAGATATTGAACAAAAATTAAAAAAAGAAATTCCGGGAATCGGCTTAACGGTTTATGAGCGGGGCTTATCCACGGCTGAGGCGGTTAAGCAGTGGGTGTCTGTCCGGTTAGGCAAAGTTACGGTAGTATTGGGAACCCGTTCCGCCATTTTTGCTCCGGTGCGGAATTTAAAAACGGTTATTGTGTATGATGAAGATAACGCCGCGTATAAACAGGAACAGAGCCCGCATTATCATGTTAACCAGATCGCGCGTTGGCGTAAGGATATCAGCGGTGGCTGTTTGATGCTGGTATCTTCATTGCCGTCCGTAGAATCGTGGCATACAGCCCGTCAGGAGAAATGGGATATTACTGTATGTCCCTCGGAACATCTTGCCAAAGTGATGCCGGTTGATTTGACAAACTTTAATCCGAAAGTGCATTCTTTTCTTTCGTTTCCATTACAGAACAAAATTAATGAAACATTACAGCAAAAGGGGAAGGTTGTGATGTTTATTAACCGCAGCGGCTATGAAGTAACGATGGAAGAAACACTGGGACGTTTCGCCAAGCGGGTTGCCAAGTTTTTTCCTCAGGCGGATATCAAAACATTTTTTAAAGAAACAAAAAATCTGTCCCGGGATTTCGATATCCTTATTGCCACGCAGGCGATTTTCCGGATGAGAGAACAATTACGTGTCAATATGGCGGCCATGATTAATTTTGATGATGAATTGAACCGTATGGATTATCGGAGTTCACACAAGGCTCTGGCGGCGATGATGCATTTGAGGAGGTTGTCCACAGACGCGGTTGTTGTTCAGACCTTTTTGGCCGATAACCATTGTCTGAAAACAGCCAAAAATCTAAACCTTGAAGAATTTTATCATGATGAGCTCGAACTCCGTCGGGACATGAACCTGCCCCCGTTTGAACATATGATTTCGGTCACACTTCGCGGAGATGACGAAAAAGCGCTCGAACAGTACGCGCAGGACCTTTATCAGCGTCTGGAAGATCGCCTGATAAAAAAGGCTGAGGTAATGGCGCCGCATCCGTTATCGGTTCTGCGTAAAAAATTCCGTCAGAATATTCTATTGAAAGGCCCGGAGGTTGAGCCTATACTAGCTGTAATCAAGGAAGCGCTTAAGGATATGAAACGGAAGCGCAAAATAGTTATCGTAATTAATGTGGATCCGTAGGGATTCGGTGATCGGTGGCGTAGCTCGAAACGACAAACGTAATAACGTTAAACGTTTCCAGCGGCGTAACCGTTTAACGGATAACGAATAAAATAGGGTTTGATGAAATGAATATTATATTTTTCGGCAGTGACGATTTTGCCGCCCTACATTTAGAAAGTCTTATTCAGCAGAAACAGTGCGTTAAAGCGGTGGTGACACAGCCGGACCGCCCCAAAGGCCGCGGGATGAAAATGATACTGTCTCCCACAAAACAACTGGCCTTAACCCACAACATTACCTGCCTTCAGCCGGATGACATTAAAGAAGGATCTTTTTTAGAACAGTTAAAAAGTATGAACGCAGATCTTTTTATTGTTATCGCCTATGGAAAAATATTACCCTCAGAGGTATTATCCATTCCCAAGATTTTCGCAATCAATGTTCATCCGTCTTTATTGCCGAAATACCGGGGCGCTGCGCCGATTAACTGGGCGGTTATCAATGGTGACCGGGAAACAGGAGTGTCTATTATCCGTTTGAATCCGCGTATGGATGCCGGGGATATTTTGGCCCAGTCGAAAATGGCTATCAGTACGGAAGATACATCGATTACGTTACGGGAAAGATTAATCCAGTCAGGAAAAGAGCTTTTGCAGACAGTGTTGGAAAACATCGGCCGTGATCAACTTCAGCCGGTGGTGCAGAAAGAAAATGAAGTGACAAAGGCCCCGAAGCTTTCCAAAGAACTGGGGCACATTAACTGGTCCGACGACGCTTCCACCATTCATAATCTGGCCCGGGGTTTATTGCCCTGGCCGGGAGCCTGCACATTTTATAATGAAAAAATGTTAAAAATATTTCACACAAGTGTTGTAAATAAAGGTAAAATGCCGGAAAAGCCCGGGACGCTTCTTGAAATTGGGAAAGAAGGAATAGTTATTGCTTGCGGCCGGGACGCGCTACGTGTGGGCGAGGTTCACCTCGCCGACAGCAAACGGATTACGGCCCATTCGTTTGCAACGGGATATCAATTAATAACAGGTTTTCAATTCGGCAGTG